>DATCLL010000024.1:0-4567 GCA_036563935.1 Limnochordales bacterium
GGTGCTGGCCCGGCTGTTTCACGGCCCGGTCTCCACCAAGGCTCCGGCGGGGCGGGGGCTCGGCCTTTTGTCGGCGTACCGGACGGTGCGGGAGCTGCACGGCGGCTGGGTGTCTGCCGTCAACCTGCCCGGCGGCGGCGCGCGGGTGTGCATCGGCCTGCCCCTGCGGCCGCCGCCGGAGCCGGGCCGCTGAAGGCCGGCAGGCAGCCCGCCGGGCCTGGCGCTTTCCGCGCGGCTGCCGGCGCCCGCTAGCTGCCCGGCTGGCCGTCAAAGGGAACGGCGCCCCGCTGCCAGCGGTCCAGGCACTCGGCCAGGCCCTGGACTACCCACGCGACTTCCTGCGGACGGGCCCCGCCCAGAAGCCATTCCAGGAACTCCGCCTCGTCCAGGAGGTGCCACGCCCCGTCCGGGGTCACGAAGAGGTCCAGCTCCAGGTCCCGGTACGAGACCTGAACCGGCTCCGCCGGCGGGTCCGCCGGGGCCCGAACCTCCACCGGCTCGCACAGGTCCACGTAAAACCCCCGGCTGGCCCCACCGGGGCTCATCAGGTGCAGCACTGCCAGGCAGGCTCCCGGGCGGTAGAACTCCCGGCACGGATCCCCCGGTTCCATGCGGGCCCAGCGGCCCTGCCACGTGCCGCCGGCCCACCGGGCCGCCACCAGCAAGCCGCCGTCCTGCTCCACCTGGCGCAAAGCCTCGTATGCGATGCGCACGCTCCCGTCCCGGCGCAGCTTGCGCACCCTGACCCGGGTTTCGCCGGCTGCCCCCGCCGCCCCGCCGGGCGGGACGGGTGAGCCGGACTGCAGCATCGGTAACGTTCACCTCCTGCGCCGCCGCCCAGGTGGTGAGTTCGGCGGGGCGGGAGGGGAGCCTGCCCATTGGCCCCGGCCCCCAGGAACCGGGGGCAGCCATGGCGAATACTGCCAGGCAGGCGGGCTTCCGCGGGCCCCGACGAGCTGCGCCGCAAGGTTTTCGGGCGAGGGAGGGGTGAGCTGTGCGAGTGCGGGACCGGATGACGGCCAACCCCATCACCGTGCAGCCGCAGACGTCGGTGAACGAGGCGCTGCGTATCATGCAGGGACGCAAGATCCGACGGCTTCCCGTGGTGCAGGACGGCCGGCTGGTGGGCATCGTCACCCTCCTGGACCTGATGCGGGTCTCCGCTTCGCCGGCCACCACCCTCAGCGTGTACGAGCTGCGCTACCTCCTGGACCGCCTCAGCGTGCAGGAGGCCATGACCCGCCAGGTGATCACCATCCACCCCGACGAGCCCATCGAGCAGGCAGCCCTGCTCATGCGGGAGCACAAGATCGGAGGCCTGCCCGTGGTGGAAAACGGGCGGCTGGTGGGCATCATCACGGAGACGGACATCTTTGACGCCCTGGTGGACCTCCTGGGGGTGCGCCAGGCGGGAGCGCGCCTGGAGGTGGACTGCCCCCAGCGCCCCGACCTGCTGGCAAAGGTGGCCACCGTCCTGGGCGAGCACGGGGTGCAGGCGGTAAGCCTGGTGAGCACTCCGGCCGGCGCCGGGCGCACCCGCCTGGTCGCCCGGGTGCAGCCGCCCCCCGGCCCGGGGCTGTATGCGGCCCTGGCCGAGCTGGGCTGCCAGGTGCGGGATTCGGCAGGCGGCCAGGCCGCCTGACGGGGGCAGGCCGACCCGGCCGCCCCGGCGCCTCGGGGCAGCGGGCTCAGTACAGCGCCCGCAGCATGCCTCCGTCCACCACCCAGGCTGCGCCGGTCACGTAGCTGGCCGCCTCCGACGCCAGGAAGGCGATGACCCGGCCCAGTTCCTCCGCCTGGCCGTAGCGGCCCAGCGGGATGAGGCTGGTGTAGCGGCGCACCACCTGCTCCACCGGCACCCCTTCCCGCTCCGCGCGCAGCCGGTCCAGGCTGCGCAGGCGCTCGGTGTCAAAGCGCCCCTGCACCACCGCGTTCACCCGGATTCCCTCGGGGCCCAGCTCATCGGCCAGGGACTTGGACAGCCCGCCCAGGGCCGCCCGCATGGCGTTGCTGAGCACCAGCCCCCGGATGGGCTCCTTGAGGCTGTAGGAGACGATGGTGATGATGCTGCCCCCGCGGCCCGTGCGGCGCATGAGGGGCACCACGTAGCGCACCAGACGAACCACGCTCATGAAGTTGAGCTCGATGGCCGCGTACCAGTCCTCGTCGGTCATGTCGAAGAAGTTGCCGGCCTTGGGGCCGCCCGCGTTGTTCACCAGCACGTCCACGGCCCCGAAGCGCTGCTCCACCTCCTGCACCCAGCGGCGCAGGTCCTGGTCCCGGCTCACGTCGCAGACGGAGCCCACCACCTCGGCCCCCGTCTCCTCCCGCAGCCGCCGGGCCGCTTGCTCAATGGCGTCGGCCCGCCGGGAGCAGATGGCCACCCGGGCACCCTCCTGGGCCAGCACCCGGGCGGCACCGTACCCCAGGCCCTGGGAAGCCGCCGCCACCATCGCCACCTTGCCCCGAAGCCCCAGATCCAACTGCAGCCCCTCCTTTCATCCCCTTCATCCCGCCACGGACGTCCTGCGGCCAACGGCGCCGCCCGGCGGCCGGCTACGGCCGGGCGGCTCTTGCCGCAGCGGGCCGGCGCACGGGGGCCGCCGTGGTTGCGGGAAGTGTCAGGGCCAGCGCCACGGCAGCCAGCGGGAGCAGCGGCATGCGCTGCAGCACCCACAGCACCCCCCACCGGTCCGCCGCCCAGCCCAGCAGGGTGGCCCCGACACCCCCCATGCCTACGGTGGCGCCCATGATGATGCCGGTGGCGGTGCCCACCCGCCCGGGCAAGAGCTCCTGGGCCATGACCGTGGCCACCGAGAAGGTGCTCACCACGGTGAACCCCGTGGCCACCAGCAGCACCAGCCGCCACGGAGAGGCGGTGCGGGCCACTCCCCACAGCAGCGCTGCCGTGAAGGCCATGGAGGCAACGATGACGGGCTTGCGGCCCACCGCGTCCGCCGCCGGGCCCCCCACCGCCGTCCCCAGCGCCCCTGCCAGCAGGAACAGCGACAGCAACGTTTGGACGTCCCCCCGGGCCATTCCCTGCTCCACCAGGTGCAGGGGGAACAGCGCCTGCAGCCCGTGGTGCACCCACGACCGCAGCACCACCACCAGCCCCAGGACAGCCAGCGCCCGCCACTGGAAAGCCTGCACGGGCGGCGGGGCGCAGGAGTGGCCCGGGCCCCCTCTCTCCCCGGCAGCGGCCGCTGCACGCCGGTCCGGCCCGCCGCCAGCTGCCAGCTCGCCTGCCAGCCACCGGGACCGGGCGGCCAGGACGGCTGCCGCGCTCAGCCCCACCGCCAGCAGGTAACCCACCAGCCAGCCCGTTCCCAGGCCCGACCACAAGGCCACCAGGGCGGGCCCCAGGGCCATGCCCACGTTGCCGCCCAGGACGAACCCCGACTGTGCGGTGGCCTTGCGGCTCCCTCCGTGCTGGTGGGCCCGCCGGGCCCCTTCGGGGTGGTACAGGGCCACCCCCAGCCCCCCTATCACCACCCCGGCCAGCACGCCCGCAAAGCTGGAAGCGGCGGCGGCCGCCGCCGTGCCCGCCCCTGCCACCAGCACCGCCAGGCTCAGCCACCAGCGGCTCTGCCAGCGGTCCCCCAGAACCCCGAACAGCGGCTGCACGATGGAGGAGCTCACCTGCAGGGCCAGCACGATGCTGCCTGCCGCCGCGTAGGGCAGGTGGAAGCGCTGCTTCCAGACGGGCAGCAGGGCAGGCACCGTCCCCTGGAAGAGGTCCACCACCAGGTGGCCCAGGGCCAGAAGCCCGATGGCCGCCACGCTGCCCGACACGCGCACGCCTGCCACTCCCTTTCCCCGGGCATCCCCGCCATCCGGCGGGGTCCCACGGGCTTCCCTGGCTTCGCCGCCGGCCGGCCGGTTCCTTGAAGATCCTCGCCAGAATCTGGCACAATAGGCGGCAGGAAGGGACACGCTGGCAGAGGAGGCGAGGCCATGCCCCTGTCCGTCGGGGTGGGCGACGAGCTTCCCGAGGTGGCCGGGCCCACGCAGGCAGGCACGGTCCTGTCCAGCCGGGAGTTCGCCGGGCGGTGGCTGGTGCTGTACTTCTACCCCCGG
Organism: Limnochordales bacterium; assembly: GCA_036563935.1. Lineage (GTDB taxonomy): Bacteria > Bacillota > Limnochordia > Limnochordales > Geochordaceae > DATCLL01. The sequence continues at coordinate 4,081 of DATCLL010000024.1, forward strand.
GACAACACCCCCGGGTGCACCCGGGAAGCCCAGGCCTTCAACGAGCACCTGGAGCAGCTGCGTTCCCGCAACGCCGAGGTGGTGGGCGTCAGCGTGGACAGCGTCGCCTCCCACCGGCGCTTCGCCGACAGCTGCGGCCTGCGCTTCCCGCTCATCTCCGACGCGGACCGGGCCATCTCGGGCCGCCTGGGGGTGCTCAACGAGCGGGGCAGCGCCCGGCGCACGACCCTCATCGTGGATCCCGCGGGCCGGGTGGCCCGTATCTTCGAGAACGTGAAGGTCGATGGACATGTAGAGGAAGTCCTGCGCGCCCTGGAGGAGCTCCAGGCGGCTCAGGGGGGAACGAAGTGAGGGTCCCGATGAGGGCGCTGGCGGTGGCATGGGCTGTGGCATTGGCCCTGGCGGCCTCGGCCGGGCCAGGAGCCCGCCCGGCCAGGGCCCTCATAGCGCCCCGGGCCGAGGTGGGGTGGCGGCTGGGGTACGCGTG
>DATCLL010000025.1:0-8924 GCA_036563935.1 Limnochordales bacterium
CCGCCGCAGGCCCCGGGGGCGCGCCGGCCGCGCCGGCCACGGGAACCAACGCCAACCCCGGCCGCCCTCTACGGGGACGAGGAGGAAGCCTGACCGGGCGCGGCCAGCTCCCGCAGGGTTTGCTCCAGGCGCTGCATGGCACGGCCGAAGCCCTCCCAGTCTCCCTGCTCCAGGCTGCGCCGTGCCTGCAGGAGCTGTTCCAGAGCGGTCCGGGCGGAGGCCGACGCCGTGCCCGCCGCCGCTCCCCCAGCCGCCCCTGCGCCCGGCTGCGGCCCCGGCAAAGCCCCGCCCCACGCCCCCGGCCCTGCGGCGCCCGCCGGCGCCTGCGGGGCCGAAAGGGCATCGGGTTGCGCCGCTACCGCGGTCCCCTGCCGCAGCACCGCCTGCAAGGCGTCGGTGAGGGTGGCGGCCATGGCCAGGCGCGTGCCGGTGGACACCACCACCCGCCGCAGTTCCGGCAGCTGGCTTTGCTCCGAGACCAAGAAGAGGGGTTCCACGTACAGCAGCGTGCGCCCCACGGGAACCACGATGAGGTTGCCCCGCAGCACCCGGGAGCCGCGCTGGCCCCACAGGGTCAGTTCCCGGGAGATGTCCGGGTCCTGGTTGATGCGGGCCTCCACCTGCATGGGCCCGTAGGTGAGGGCCTGCTTGGGGAAGCGGTACAGCACCAGCTGCCCGTAGCGGCCGGGGTCCATGCGGGCCACCATCCAGGCCACCATGTTCTGGCGGCCGGCGGCCAAGAAGGGGAGCAACAGCGCGAACTCCGGGCCCTGCCCCAGGTCCACCATGGCATAGTACGGCTGCATGGGAACCTCGGATTCGCCGTAGATCTCCCGGGGCAGGTCCCAGCGGTCCTCCTGGTTGTAGAAGACGGCCGGATCCCGCATGTGGTACACCGCCGCCACCCGGGCCTGGACCGTGAACAGCTCCTCGGGGTAGCGCAGGTGGCGGCGCAGGTCCTCCGGCATCTGCGACAGGGGCCGCACCACCTCCTGGCCGAACAACCCCTGCAGGGCCTGCGCGATGGGATCCGTGGGGTCGGCCAGGTAAAAGCTCACCGTGCCGTCGTAGGCGTCCACGGCCGCCTTGATGCTGTTGCGCACGTAGTTGCCCCAGCCCCGCACCGGCCGGCTGTAGGGGAAGCGGTCCGTGACGGTGTAGGCGTCGGCCAGCCACACCAGATGGCCCTGGTCCGTCACCACCAGGTAGGGGTCCTGGTCGTAGCGCACGTAGGGGAAAAGCCGCTGCAGGCGCTCCGGAACGGAGCGGTACATGAGCACCCGGCTGTCAGGCTGCAGTTCCCTGGACAGCAGAAGCTCGACGCTGCGGAAGCGCACGGCAAACAGCAGGCGGTTCCACACCTTGCCCACGGGAACCCCGTCCCGCCCCTGGTAGCGGGTCATCACGTTGCGTTCCCCCGACGGGTAGTCGAACTCCCCCAGGCGCGTGGGGGCCACCACCCACTCGGCAGGGGCCTGGCCGAAGTAAATCTGCGGGCGGGTGATGCGGGGCCAGCCGGGTTCCGACTGGGGCGGCAGATCCCGCACCGCAAGGCGCGGAAGCCCTGCGGGCGTCACCTCGCTGACGGGCACCATCACGGCGCCGTACCCGTGGGTGTACTGAAGCCGCAGGTTCACCCAGCTGGGGTTTTGCAGGCGTTCCGTGGCCAGCTCCCGGGCCGCCAGCATCACCTGGCGCAGCCGCCCGCCCACCGGGTAGCGGTCCACGTCCACATCCACGAACTGGTAGTACGGCCGGAACAGCTGCAGCTGCGACAGGGCCGTCCCCAGGGGACGCCAGTCCCACAGCCGCACCTCGCCCAGCAGTGCCGCCGCCTGGCGGGCGGAAGCTTCATCCAGCACGTCGGAGGCCTCGAAGTCCACCTCCTGCATCCCCTCCAGCCGGTGGGCCAGGCGGGTCATGGCGATGTGGTGCTCGATGAAGGGCCGCTCCCGGGCCAGCTCGTTGGGCCGAACCCACAGGCGCTGCACCACCCCTGCGGCCAGCTCCCCGCCCAGGCTCACCGCCACCGCCAAAAGCCCGCAGCCGGCGGCCAGCCATGGCCGCCATCCCCACGCCGCCGGAAAGACCAGCACCCCCGCGGCCACGAACAGCACCGCCGCGGCGGTGCGCAGGGGCAGCCGCACGTGCACGTCGGTGTAGGTGGCGCCGAACACCACCCCGCCGGGGGAAAAGAGCAGCTCGTACCGGGAAAGCCACACGGAAACGCCCACCAGGATCACCAGGACACCCACCAGCACCAGCAGGTGCCGGCGCGCCCGCCCGTGCACTCCACCGGCCGGAAGCCGCCAGGCCAGCAGGCCGGCGGCCGTGTAGATGAGGGCCGCCAGCCCCAGGGAAAGCAGGGCGGCTGCGGCCACCACGTCCAGCACAAGGGTGGCCGCCGGCAGGTCGAAGACGTAAAAGGAGACGTCCCGGCGGAAAATGGGGTCCGAGAGGCCGAAAGGCCGCCGGTGCCACCACAGGGCCAGCACCGGCCAGCGCCCGGCCACCGAGCCGGCCCACAGGAAGCCCACCACCGCCGTCGCCGTCACCAGGCCCCGCCGCAGCTGCTGCCAGGTCCAGCTGAGCCGGGGGGCGTTCTCCAGCCGCAGGTATGCCCTGGCCAGGGCCGGGCGGGCTACGCTCACGTTCAGCCACAGCACCGCCAGGGTAAACAGGCCGCAGGCAGCCCAGACGCCCCACTCCCAGACCAGGGGAGTCCAGAAGAGGGGGAGGTAGCCCAGGGAGGCAAACCACATGCCGTCCGTGATCCAGCGGGCCAAAAGCAGGCTGCCCGCCAGAAGCGCCAGCGCCAGCCACAGCACCCGTCTGGCAAGCCTGCTCCAGCTCAACTCTCAAGCCACCCTTCCGTTGCGGCCCGCACCCGCGCTTCGCCCACCCGCCGGCTCAGCTGGCGCAGCCGGGCCGCGGACACCCGGTAGCGCCGGCCGCAGAAGTGGCACACCAGCTCCACCCCGTCGGGGCCAGAAGCCATCTGGTCCAGTTCCTGCGATCCCAGCGCCATCAAGCCTGCCTCCAGCCGCCAGCGCCGGCACGGGCACCGGTAGCGCACCACGCGCCGCTCCAGGACCCGAAAGGGTTCGCCGCCCAACGCGCTCCGCAGCAGGCCCACGGCCGACGGGCGGCGGCTGGCGGCCAGCACCTCGGTGACGGGGGGCGCTGCCTTCAGGGTTTGCTCCCAGCGTGCCAGAAGCGACTCCTCGGCCCCCGGCAGCACCGTGACCAGCCATCCCCCCGCCGCCTTCACGCTCCCGTCGGTATCCACCAGCACACCCAGGGCCACCGCGGAAGGGGTCTGCTCCGAGCGGGCCAGGTAGTAGGCCATGTCCTGGGCGATTTCGCCGCTCACCAGGGGCACCGCTCCCCGGTACGGCTCCTTGAGGCCCAGGTCCCGCACCACCACCAGCTGCCCTTTGCCCACTGCCCCGGCCACGTCCAGCTTGCCGGCCGGGGTGGGCGGCAGGTCCACGTGAGGGTTTCCCACGTATCCCCGTACCCCGCCGCCGGCCTCTCCCTCGGCCACCACGTGGCGCAGGGGACCGTCCCCGACTACCTGCAGCAGGACCCGCTCGCGCCCCTTCAGCAGGCTTGCCAGCAGGGCAGCGGCCGTAAGTAGACGGCCGAGGGCGGCGGTGGCCGTGGGGGACAGGCCGTGGCGCTGCCGGGCCTGCTCCACCACGCCGGTGGTGACGCAGGCCACCGCGGAGAGGTAACCCTGTCCCGCCAGCGCCCGAACCAGCCGGCCCCGTCCCGCCGGCCGAAAGCCGGAAGTCACGGCGCTGCCGCCCTCTCCGCCTGCGCCTCGGCCTGGAACAGCCGGGTGACCACCCCCACCCCCGCGGGGCCCAGGGGACGGCCGTTCAGCTCCAGGTCCACCGCCTCGGCCCGCCCCAGGCGGATGCGCAGCTGCTGCCGGGCCTGCCAGCGCAGCACCTCACCGGCCGTGGCCGTGCGGCGGAAGACCCGCTGCCCGTCCACCTCCACCTCCAGCCAGCACCGGTCCCGTACCCGCGCCACCAGCACCACACCCGGCTCCTGAGCCGGCTCCTGGGGCTGTGCCGGCTCCTGCGGGGCCGGCGGCGGGGCGGAAAGCTCGGCCGCACCGGAGGCGTCCCCGCCTGCATCAGATCCCTCCGTGGCGGGCTGCCTGGCCGGCGCCAGGGCCGAAAGGGGTGGGCTGGCCGCCTGCTCCGGGGGTCTGGCGGAGCGGGAAAGAAGCCACGCCCCCGTCACGGCCACCGCCGCCACCACCAGGGCCAGTAGCCCCGCGGTGCGCAGCCGGCGGGCCGGTTCCAGGGCCCGCAGCAGGGGATCCGGCATGGCCCACCAGCCGCTGCTGCCCGCCAGGCCGGCCCGGTGGCCGGCGGCGCGCTCCCGTTCCCGTTCCCGGTCTCGCTCCCGCTCCCGCTCTCGGTCCCGTTCCCGCTCCCGAGGCGCGGCCCGGTGCTGGCGGGCCACGGAACGGAACCACACGTGGTCGAACTGTTCCACGGCCAGCCGGGGATCCAGTCCCACCGCCCGCGCATACAGCCGCACGAACCCCCGGCCGTAGACGGCCCCGGGAAGCTCCTCCCAGCGCTCCTCCTCGATGGCCTGCAGGAAGCGGCGGCGCACGTGGGTCTCTGCCTCCACCGCCTCCAGGCTCAAGCCCCGCTGCTCCCGGGCCGTTTTCAGCCACTGGCCCAGCCCGGGCGGAGAAGGTGCAGGGCTCTGGGGTGATGTGGGAGACTCCGCCACCGTGGTCACCCCCGGCTATGCCAGGGTTCGGGAAAGGGGGGTGCCCTGTCCTCCGGCGCAGGGGCCTCAGGCCGAATGTTCCCTGCGGCGGTGGGGGAACAGCACCTCCCGCGGGCGGCTTCCCTGGTACGGCCCCACCACGCCCCGCTGCTCCATCAGGTCGATGAGGCGGGCCGCCCGGGCGTAGCCGATGCGGAACCGCCGCTGCAGCAGGGAGACCGACGCCTGTCCCGTCTGGGTCACCAGCCGCACCGCCTCCTCGTAGAGGCTGTCTTCGCCCTCGTCGGCCTCGGGCTCGGCGGGGGGCTCGTCGAAGACGCCCGGCGCGTACTCGGGGGCGCCCTGGGCTTTCCAGAACTGCACCACCTGCTCCACGTCCCGCTCGGTCACCAGGCACCCCTGGGCCCGCACGGGCTTGGGCTCGCCCAGGGGATGGTACAGCATGTCCCCCCTGCCCAACAGCCGCTCGGCCCCGCCACCGTCCAGGATGGTGCGGGAGTCCACCTGGGAGGAGACGGCGAAGGCCAGCCGGGAGGGGATGTTGGCCTTGATGAGGCCGGTGATGACGTCCGTGGAGGGCCGCTGGGTGGCGATGACCAGGTGGATGCCGGCGGCCCGGGCCATCTGGGCCAGCCGGCAGATGCTGTCCTCCACCTCGGCCGGGGCCACCATCATCAGGTCCGCCAGCTCGTCCACCACCACCACCACGTAGGGCAGGGGCGCCTCCACCTGGCCCCGAGCGGCCATCTGGTTGTAGGCGGCCAGGTGGCGGGCTCCGGCCGCGGCCAGCTGCTGGTAGCGCTGTTCCATCTCCCGCACCGCCCAGCGCAGGGCCAACGCCGCCTTCTGCACCTCGGTCACCACGGGGGCGAGCAGGTGGGGAACGCCGTCGTAGACGGTCAGCTCCACCCGCTTGGGGTCGATGAGCAAAAGCCGCATCTGGTCCGGCGTGAGGCGGAACAGGAGGCTCATGATGATGGAGGCCAGGCAGACGCTCTTGCCCGAGCCGGTGGCTCCTGCGATGAGCAGGTGGATGAGGCGTTCCAGGTCGCCCACCACGGGCTGCCCGGCTACGTCCTTGCCCAGCGCCAGGGCCAGGGGAGCAGGATTCTGGGCGAAGGCGGGGTGTTCCAGCACCTCCCGCAGGTACACCGGCTCCACCCGACCGTTGGGCACCTCCACCCCCACCACGGGCTTGCCCGGCACCGGGGCCTCGATGCGCACCCCGGTGGAGGCCATGGCCAGGGCCAGGTCGTCCACCAGGCTCACCACCCGGCTCAGCTTGACACCGGGCGGCAGCGCCAGCTCGTAGCGGGTCACCACGGGGCCGCGGGTGTAGCTCACCACCCGGGCTTCTACCCCGAAGCTGGCCAGGGTGCGCTCCAGAAGCTGGCTGCGCTCCTGCACCTCCCGGTCGTCGCCGGCGCGCCGCCGAGCCGGCGGCCGGCTCAGAAGATCCACGCTGGGCAGCTTCCACCGGCCCGGCACGGGGGCCGGCCACACCCGCCCCCCGTCGGGCCGGCCCTGCGTCCCCGAAAGGGCGGCGTCACCGGTCGTCCCGCGCCCGGCCCCCGCCGCCCCGGCCCCGGATGGGGCAGCCTCGGCAGCCGCCGCCGACGGTTCGGCAGACGCCTGCAGCCCTGCCGGCGGGGCGCCCTGCCACAGGCGCCCTCCTGGCGGCCCGGGCTCGGCCGGCGCCGCCCGGCGCCGGCCTGCCCCCAAAAGCCCCCGGGCGGAACTGGCCGGCAGCGGCGGGGAAGCAGGCGGTGGCTGCGGCGGGCCCGCGTCGTCGCCGGCGTCGGCAAGGCCCGCAGCGCCCCCTTGCTCCCGGGCCGGGCCAGCAGCCCCTGGCGCCGCCGAGCGGGCCGGGCGGGCGCTTCCCGGCTGCACCCGCTGGCCGGCCAGTGCCCGTCGCACGGCCGCGCCGCCCAGCCTGCCCGCGAGGGCAGCCGACGCCCCTGCCGCCCGCGCCACGAGCCGCAAGCCGGCCGCCGCACCACGCCCCGCTGCCCGGGCCGTCCACGCCGCAGCCCCCACCAGACGGCCGGGCGGCAGGGAGAACAGCAGCCATGCGGCCAGGGCCAGCGCGCAGGCGGCCACCACCACCGCGCCGGCCTCGCCCAGCGGCTCCCGCAGGCCCCGCAGAAGCCGCTGCCCGAGCCACCCGCCCCCCTGCCATATCCACCCGGGCCCGGAGCCCGGGCCCACCCCGCCCAGCACCGAGCGAGCCAGTTCGGCCACCAGGGCCAGGGCCCCCACCAGCAGAGCCGTCCCGGCCGCAAGCCGAAGCCACCCCACCGGTTCGGGCCGGCGCAGGATCCGCCAGCCCAGCAGGGCCCCCGACGCCACGGCGACCCCCGCCGCCAGCCCCAGCAGCCCCCGCAGACCCTGCGCCAGCGCCATGCCGGCCTGCCCGGCCCGGCCCAGGTACAGGGCGGCCAGGGCGTAGGCGCAGCCGGCCAGCACCGCCAGTCCCGCCAGCTCCCGCACCGGGCGACTCAACGCTCATCCCTCCTGCCGGAGGATGAGGCCCGCCATGCGGCCGCTTCGGGGGCCATCCCTGCGGTAGGAAAAGAAGAGTTCCTCGCAGCAGGCCGTGCAGCGCCCGTCGGCCCAGATCCGGGACGGGTCCACACCGGCCGCCGCCAGGCGCTCCACCGCCGCCTCCATCACGTCCACGAACCACTGCCCTCCGCGCCGGCGGGCCCCGGCTCCCACCGCCCGGGCCACCTCGGCCCCCACCCGGTAGCAACAAGCCCGGATGCAGGGCCCCACCCAGGCCGACACCCCTGCCAGGTCACCCTGGCAGGCCTGCCGCAGGGCCTGCACCGCCCGCTCCACGATCCCGGCGGCCAGCCCGCGCCAGCCCGCGTGGACGGCCGCCACCCACCCGCTTTGCGGGTGGGCCAGCAACACCGGCGCGCAGTCGGCCACCAGCACCGCCAGCGCCTGACCCGGCCGGCAGGTGAGCAGCCCGTCGCCCCTGCCCACCACCTGCCACCGCCCGTTGCCGGCCGGGCTCGGGCTGCGGGGGCAGCGCTCCCCTTCCACCCACAGCAGGCGGTGGCCGTGTTCCTGGGACGCCTGGGCCACGCTGCCGTCGGCACCCAGCTGCAGCTGCTCCATGACACGCCTTCGGTTCTCCAGGACCCGCTGCGGGTCGTCCCCCACGGAGAGGCTCAGGTTCAGCGACGCAAACGGGCCCTCACTGGTCCCGCCCGTGCGGGTCGTAAAGATCCAGGTGAGCCTGCTCGCCATGGCGCCAATCCCGGCGGTCCGCCAGAAGCCCCTGCACCTCCTGCACGAAGCCGGTCACGTCCTTGAACTCCCGGTAAACGGAGGCGAAGCGGACATAGGCCACCGGGTCCAGGTGGCGCAGCTCGGCCATGACCAGTTCGCCGATGACCCGGGAGGGCACCTCGGGTTCCGCCCGGGCCCGGATGGCGCGTTCGACCCGGTCCACCAGCTCCTCGATGCGGCTGATGGGGATGGGACGCTTCTCGCAGGCCTTGAGAACTCCTGCCAGGATCTTCTGCCGGGTGAACGGTTCCCGCCGGCCGTCCTTCTTCACCACCAGCAGGGGCTCGGCCTCGGCCCGCTCGTAGGTGGTGAACCTCCGGCCGCACCCCGCGCACATGCGGCGGCGCCGGATTACGGTGCCGTCGTCGGTGGTGCGGCTGTCGATGACCCGGCTGTCAGGCCGGCCGCAGTACGGGCACTTCAACGGCCATCCATCGCCTCGCCACCATCTTACCACTTACCACCTGCCGCAGGTGGCCGCCCGGCTCGCCGGGTCAGGTGGCCTGGGCGATGGGCCGCAGGGAGACGTGGGAGGGGAGGTCCACCAGGATGACGTCCACGCCCACCTTTACCACGTCCGCCCAGGGAACCTCCACGTCCTTTTCCCGGCTCCAAAACCACAGTCCCCGGCTGCCCGAAGGGAGGATGAGGGCCCGGATGCGCCCGGTCTGCAGGTCGATGTCCAGGTCGTAGAGGGTGCCCAGGCGGCGCCCGTCGCTGACGTTGATGACCTCTTTGGCGCGCAGCTCGGAGGCTCGTAGATGCACGGGGCCACCCCGGGTTCATCCTACGGGAGGGCCGCCCGCCGGTTGACCCGGCCGCCGGCACCTCAGGGCCCGTCCGACCCCCCAGCGCCCCAATCC
>DATCLL010000026.1:0-7477 GCA_036563935.1 Limnochordales bacterium
GGAGCCCATGGCGAACTCGTCCATGTTCACCTTGCCCAGCATCACCGCCCCGCAGGCCTGAAGCCGCTCCACCACCGTGGCGCTGTAGGGGGGCACGAAGTTCTCCAGGATGCGGGAGCCGCAGGTGGTGCGCACCCCCTCTGTCACCAGGACGTCCTTGCACGCCCACGGGATCCCCAGGAGGAGATCCCGGGCATCGGACGGGCCGGCCGTTGCCGCCCCGGCGTGCGACAGGCCGCTGCGGCGCCGCTCCGCCAGCAGGCGGTCAGCCCGCTGGGCCTGCTCCAGCGCCCGATCTGCCGTGACGGTCAGGTAGGCTCCCACCTGCGGGTCCACCCGCTGGATGTGCCGCAGGTGCGCCTCTGCCAGCTCCCGGGCGGAAATGTCGCCCCGCTGCAGAAGGCCGGCCAGCTTTTCCAGGGGGGCGAACAACAACTCTTCGTCCCTGTCCAGGGGCCCGTGTACCTGCGTCAAGGCTGATGCGCCACCGCCCTTCTGCCCGTTGCCCTGCGCCCAGCTCACCCGCCTGCTCAGCCGCCCTCGATGATCCGGGGCACCTTGAAGTAGTCCCCTTCCCGCTCCGGCGCGTTGGCCAGCACCTTGTCCACCGGCAGGGAGGGCCGGACCTGGTCGTCCCGCATGACGTTGTGCAGGGGCAGCGGATAGAAGGTGGGATCCACCCCCTCCGTATCCACCTCCTGCAGGCGCCGGAACGCCTCCAGGATGGCCCCCAGCTGCCGGGTGAACCGGGCCAGCTCCTCCTCGTCCAGCTCCAGGCGGGCAAGGCGCGCCACCCGCCGAACCTCCTCCTCGCCGATGGCTGCCACCCGGGCACCTCCCTCATGAGCGGGCGGCCACAGGCCGGCCCGACTCGTGCAGCATCCGGTAGAACTCCTCCTCCTCCACCACCCGCACCCCCAGCTGGCGAGCCCGATCCAGCTTGGAGCCGGGGTCCGAACCCACCACCAGCAGGTCCGTCTTCGAGCTCACCGAGTCGCTCACCTCGGCCCCCAGCTCCCGCAGCAGCTCCTGGGCCTCCCTGCGGGACAGGCGGGCCAGGCTGCCGGTGAGCACCACCCGCTTGCCGGCAAAGGGGTTCGTGCCGGCACCCGCCCCGGCGGCCGCGGAGGGCGGCATCGGCTCCTGGGTGAGAACGCCCAGCTCCTCCAGCTCCTGCACCAGGCGGCGGTTGGCAGGTTCCCGGAAGAACTCCCGGACGCTTCGGGCCACCACCTCACCCACGTCGCTCACCTGGCGCAGTTCCTCCTCGGTGGCTTCGCTCAGGCGCGAAAGGGACCGGAAGTGGGCGGCCAGTGCCCGGGCCGTCCCCTCGCCCACGTGCCGGATCCCCAGCGCGTACAAAAGCCGCGCCAATCCCCGGCTCTTGCTGGCCTGGATGGCCCGCACCACGTTGGCCGCCGACTTGGGGCCCATGCGCTCCAGCTCCGCCAGCTGCTCTTCCCGCAGGCGGTACAGGTGTGCGGGGCTTTTCACCAACCCCCGCTCCACCAGCTGCTGGATGAGGGCCGGGCCCAGCCGCTCGATGTCCATGGCGTCCCGGGAGGCGAAGTGGATGAGGCTTTCCACCAGCTGGGCCTTGCAGGCGCGGTTGACGCAGCGCCAGACCGCCTCGCCGCTTTCCCGCACCGCCTGCGAGCCGCACGCCGGGCAGGTGCGGGGCATCTCGAAGGGCTTCTCCTGGCCCGTGCGGCGCTCCTTGAGCACCTCCAGGACCTCCGGGATGATCTCCCCCGCCTTGTGCACCCGCACCCAGTCGCCCACCCGCACGTCCAGCTGCCGGATGATGTCCTCGTTGTGCAGGCCGGCCCGGGAGACGGTGGTTCCGCCCAGCTGCACGGGCTCCAGGATGGCCACCGGCGTGAGCGCGCCCGTGCGGCCCACGTTCACGTCGATGGCCAGCACCCGGGTGACGGCCTCCTCGGCCGGGTACTTGTACGCGATGGCCCAGCGGGGGCTTTTGGCCGTGGCCCCCAGGCGCTGCTGCTGGTCGACGGAGTCCACCTTCACCACCACGCCGTCGGTTTCGTAGTCCAGCTCGTGGCGGCGGGACTCCCAGTGGCGCAGGTAGTCGATGACCTCCTCCAGGCTGCGGCACAGCCGGGCGTGGGGGTTGACGCGCAGCCCCAGCTCCCGCAGCAGCTGCAGGCGCTCCCAGTGGGTGGGAGGCGCCGGCATCCCCTCCAGGTAGCCGATGGCGTAGCACCAGATGTCCAGGGGGCGTGACGCGGTGACCCGGGGATCCAGCTGGCGCACGGAGCCGGCGGCCGCGTTGCGGGGGTTGGCGAACAGGGGCTCGCCCCGCCGGGCCCGCTCCTCGTTGAGGCGCACAAACGCGCTGCGCACCATGTACACCTCCCCCCGCACGTGGAGGGTCACGGGCTGATCGCCCCGCAGGCGCAGGGGAATGCTGCGGATGGTGCGCAAATTGGGGGTGACGTCCTCGCCCGTGGTGCCGTCGCCCCGGGTGGCCCCCCGCACGAAGCGCCCTCCCTCGTACTCCAGGGAGACGGCCAGGCCGTCGATCTTCAGCTCGCAGACAAACTGCAGCGGCTCGCCCGGCAGAAGGCGGCGAAGCCTCGCCTCCCACGCCCGCAGCTCGTCCACGGTGTACGCGTTGTCCAGGCTCAGCATGGGCACCCGGTGCACCACGCTGCCGAACTCGGGCCGTACCTGCCCGCCCACCCGCTGGGTGGGCGAGTCGGGGGTCACCAGGGCCGGATAGCGGCTCTCCAGCTCCACCAGCTCCCGCACCAGCGCGTCGTACTGGGCGTCGCTGATCTCGGGGCTGTCCAGCACGTAGTAGCGGTAGTTGTGGTGCTCGATGAGCCGCCGCAGCTCTTCGGCTCGCCGGCGGGCTTGCGCCGGCACGGCCGCCGGTTCGGGCTCGCCCATACGTCACGCCCCCTGCCTCATCCGCCGGGGTAGGGGCCCCGCCTGCGGGCGCCAGGACACCCCCCGCCCGGGTCATGCCGGCATGTCCCGGCGCGTAACTACGCGGCTGGCGGCTGTCCGCCGCCGGCACCCGCGCTGGCAAGGTTGGGGGTGGCCGCGGTGTCGCCCGGGTCCTGCCCTGACGCCCTGCGCCTGCTGCGGCGCCGCCCCGCGGCTGTGGCGCTGGCAGTGGCTGTGGCGCTGGCCCTCGCGCTGGCCGCCGCGCTGGCGGGGCCGGGGGGTCTCCCCACGACTCCCCATTTTACACGACCTGCCACCACTCCGTTGGGCGGCTCGCTGCCGGTGCGCTACGTGGTGGGCCGCCCGCCGGGGCCCCCGGTGCAGGCCCAGGCGGCCATCCTCATGGAGGTTTCCACCGGCACCATCCTGTACGCCAAAAACGAACACCAGCGCCGGGCCCCTGCCAGCACCACCAAGATCGTGACGGCCCTTCTGGCCCTGGAAAGCGGCCGGCTGAACGACCGGGTGCGGGTGTCCCGGCGGGCGGCTTCGGTGACGGGTTCCAGCGCCGACCTGGCCGCCGGCGAGGTGCTGACGCTGGAGGAGCTCCTCTACGGCCTCATGCTCCCCTCCGGCAACGACGCCGCGGTGGCCATCGCCGAGCACCTGGCGGGAAGCGAGGCGGAGTTCGCCGCCTGGATGACCCGCAGGGCCCGGGAGCTGGGGGCGTACGAATCCCGGTTCGAAAACCCCCACGGCCTGGACAGCCCGGGGCACTATACGTCCGCGTACGACCTGGCCATCCTGGCCCGCACCGCCATGCAGTTTCCCACCTTCGCCCGCATCGTGGGCCAGAAGGCGTACACGGACCTGGCCGGGCGCCGCACCTGGCACAACACCAACCGCCTGCTGTGGAGCTTCGAGGGAGCGACGGGGATCAAGACCGGCACCACAGGGCGGGCCGGCCACTGTCTGGTGGCGGCGGCCAACCGGGAGGGCATGCAGGTGCTGGCGGTGGTGTTGGGCAGCAGCGACCGCTGGGGGGATGCGGCGCGCCTTTTGGAGTACGGGCTGTCCGCCTTTGCCCTGGTGGAACTGGCCCGCCGGGGGGACGAGGTGGCCCGGCTTCCCCTGGGCGCAGGTGCCGCAGAGCTGCAGGTGGTGGCCGGGCAGCGGCTGGCCCTGGTGGTACCGGTTCGGCGGGTGAAGGACGTGCGGGGCGTGGTGGCCTTGCAGCGGGTGCGGCCGCCCCTGCGGGCCGGGCAGGCGGTGGGACGCCTCACCGGATACCTGGCCGACGAGCCGTTCGGCTGGGTGCCCCTGGTGGCCGGCCGGGAGGTGTCCCGGCCGCCCTGGTGGCGGTGGTGGGGCAGCGGCCGGCGTTGAGGGCAGGGGCATGGGCATGGGCAGGGGCAGGAGCGGGCCCCGGCCGGCCCGCCCCCGCCACCCCGGCGCTGCAGAGGCTCAGCGCTGGCGGATGAACTCCAGCTGCACCGACACCCGCACCTCGTCACCCACCACGACGCCGCCCGCCTCCAGCAGCGCGTTCCAGTTCAGGCCCCAATCCTTGCGGTTGATGCGGGTCTCGCCGCTGAAGCCCATGCGTTCGTTGCCCCAGGGGTCCTTCACCTGACCCTCGTAGGTGACGTCCACCGCCACCTCCCGGGTCACGCCCCGCATGGTCAGGTCGCCCGTGACCCGGAAGCGCTCGCCGCCCAGGGACTGGATGTGGCGGCTCTTGAAGGTGATGGTGGGGTGGTGCTCGGCGTCGAAGAAGTCCGCGGAGCGCAGGTGGGCGTCCCGCTGGGGTTCGGCCGTGTCGATGGAGTTCACGTCGATGGCGAGCTCCACGGCGGCCTTCTCCGGTTCCTGGAGGCTGCCCACGAGCTTGCCCTCCATCTTGCGGAACCGGCCCCGCACGGTGGCGATCATCATGTGGCGCACGGCGAACTCCGCCTGGCTGTGGGACGGGTCAACCACCCACACGTCGGCTCCCGTGGCGGTGGCAGGGGCAGCGGTCTCGGCCATGGGTGATTCGCAACCTCCTCCTGGGAGACCAGTATGTAGCGCCCTGCAACAGGCGCCCCGGTTTTGATGGCAACGCGCGTCCCGGGCGCAGCCCGGCGTCCGCTACCGGCGACCGCGGCCGCCTCAGGGCTGGGAGGCAGCCGGGGGCTCGATGCCCGCCAGCACCTGCGGCGCAAAGCGCTCCAGGACATCCCGGCGCAGGCGGTAGTAGCGGTGGGCGCCTGCCCGCCGCACCTGGATGAGGTCGCAGTCCTGGAGGATGCGGGTGTGGTGGGAGAGGGTGGGGCGAGAGAGCTTCAGCTCCGCGGCCAGCTCCGCGCACCCCATCTCCCCCCGCGCGGCCAGCAGCCGCAGCATGCGCAGCCGCATCTCGTCGCCCAGCGCCCGGTAAACCCTCACCAGCTCCCGTGCCTGCGGGTCGACGACGGACACCGTGCCATGCCTTTCGACGTTTTGACAACCATCAAAACCGCCTGCTTCACGGGTACCATGCCGGCCGGGAGCTGTCAAGAGCCCGGGCGGGCCCGGCCGGGGGCCGGGGCGGCGGGCCATGCCCGCCGGCCGTGGTACACTGGTGCACAGCCAGGCCGCCCCTGCAAGCGGTGGGCGTATATGCTGGTCGGCGTCAGCGTCGTCGACCCCGACGGCGTGGTCAGCCAGCAATCCCACCTGATGCAGCAGCTGTCGCCTACCTTCGTGGCCACCGCGCCGCCGGTGAGTCGGTTCCGCTACTTTATGCCCCGCCGGGAGCTGGACGGGCTTGCCCGCCAGCTGGCGGCGGCCCGGGGGCGTGTCGTGCTGCTGGGCCGGGGTAGCTTTCACCACCTGACAGCGGCGCTGGTGCGGGCATGCACCCTCCCCCTCCCCTTCCCAGGCGGCGGGAGGGTCGTCGACCCACCCGAAACCGTCGACCTGGTGGTGGTGGATGCCCACGCGGACTGGGCGCCTGCGCCCGCCGGCTATCTGCACTGCGGCTCCTGGGTGGCGGAGGTTCTGGCCATGCCCCAGGTAGGCCAGGTCATCCTGGTGGGGGTGGGCGGACTGCGGGCGCTGGGGTTGCTGAACCCTACCGTGCTGCGCCGGGTCGGCCCGGCAGCACGGGAAGGCCGGCTGTGGGTGTACCCCGCTGGCTCCGCTACGGCCGGGGAACTGGCGGAAAGCCTGTATCCAGGTCGGCTTCTCCTCAGCCTGGAGGACCCGCCCGAACGGGTGGTGCGGGACCTGGCAGCGCGGGTTCGGGGAAGGCACGTCTACCTGTCGGTGGACAAGGACGTGCTCCTTGCCGACGAGGCGCCGGGCTGCTGGCCCGGCGGCCAGGTGCCGGCAAGGGTGCTGTTCCGGCTGGTGGAGGGGCTGATGGGGGCGGTGGAGCCCGAGCGCTGGGTGGGCGCCGACATCTGCGGGGAGTGGGAAGGCTGGGGCCCCCTGTACCAGGGGCAGCAGGCCGCTGCGATGCACGAAGCCATCAACTTGCAGCTGCTGCGCCTTCTGCTGCAGCCGGTGGCCCGCCGGCCGGCCGCAGCCTGAGCCCTGGTGCGGGTGCCGCAGGTGCGCCGGCGGGTGCACGAAGCCCACAGGGGCCACAGGGGCGTTGCGGGGCGTGGCGAATGAAGGGGTGACCGGGGCGGCGCCCTGGGGGCGCTGTGGCGTATACAGGTGCGCGCACGGTTGCGGGGCCGGCCGCCCGATCCCGCGAAGCCGGCGCCTGCAGGAGGGGGACGGCGTTGGTGGCACGCTACGCCATGTACATCAACGGCCGATGGACCCAAGCGGCCAGCGGCCGGGTGTTTGGCACCGTGAACCCGTACACCGGCGAGGTGTGGGCGGAGATTCCCGAAGCAGGCCCTGAGGACGTGGACGAGGCGGTACGGGCCGCGCAGGCAGCCTTCGAAGAGGGCCCCTGGTCCCGCATGAACGGGTACCGGCGGGCCGAGCTGTTGCGGCGGCTCGCCGCCCTCATCGAGCGGGAGGCCGAAAAGCTGGCTGCCGTGGAAACCCGGGACAACGGCAAGATCATCCGGGAGACCTCGGCCCAGGTGAAGGCCGCCGCCAAGGCCTTCGTCTACTTCGCCGGGGCGGCCGACAAGATCCTGGGCCAGGTGATCCCCCTGGAGCGGGACGACATCTTCGACTACCTGGTCCGCGAACCGGTGGGCGTGGTGGCCGCCATCACCGCCTGGAACTCGCCCATCCAGTTCCTGGCCAACAAGCTGGCGCCGGCCCTGGCGGCAGGCAACACGGTGGTAGTCAAGCCCTCCGAGGTGGCCTCGGCCAGCACCCTGGAGTTCGCCCGGCTGGTGGAGGAGGCCGGCTTCCCGCCGGGCGTGGTCAACGTGGTGACCGGCGGGCCGGAGGTGGGAAGGGCACTGGTGAGCCATCCGGGCGTCAACAAGGTGAGCCTCACGGGCGGCGTGGCCACGGGGAAGGCGGCAGCTCGCCTCGCGGCGGAGCACCTGGCGGACGGGGTGTACGAGCTCGGGGGCAAGTCGGCCAACATTGTCTTCCCGGACGCCGACCTGGAGGCGGCGGTGGTGGG
>DATCLL010000027.1:0-2798 GCA_036563935.1 Limnochordales bacterium
CCACCGGGGGTCGTCCGCCGTCTCCTCCACCACCGCCTGGCAGTCCAGCCCCTCCACCCAGACCCAGGTTCCGGGGCTGAGGGATGTTGGCGGCTGGTCGCCGTGCGGCGAAGCCTCCACCGGCACGGCAGCGGCCCGGTGCTGTAGGGAGCGCAGCCGGGCCCTCAGCCGCTCCACCTCTTCCTGCTGTTGCCGGGCCGCCGCCTCCCGCAGGCTCTGCCAGATGGCCCGGGCCTCTTCCTGGACCGCCCGCACCCAACGGGAAGCCTGCTCCCGGGCCTCGGCTGCCGCCCGGGCCCGGCGGGCCTCGGCCTCCTGCAGGGCCTGGGCCGCCAGCTGCCGCATGCGCTCCGCCTCGGCTCGCTCCTGGGAAGCCCGCTCCCGATCCAGGCGGGCGTCGGCCAGGGCCCGGTGCAGCTCGGCCAGCAGCTGCTCCAGCTGAACCCGGTTAGGACCCAGGTAGGCGCGCGCCCTCCCCAGCAGCTCCTCGGGAACGCCCAGCCGGGCAGCGATCTCCAGTCCCCGGCTGGCGCCGGCGGTTCCCCACTGCAGCCGGTAGGTGGGCTGCAGGCGGTCCACGTCGAAGCCCACGCTGCCGCACAGGGTGCGGGGCGCCCGCATGGCCAGCACCTTCAGCGCGGTCAGGTGGGTGGTCACCACCACCCGGGCTCCCCGTTCCCGCAGGTAGTCCAGCACCGCCATGGCCAGCGCGGCGCCCTCGTCCGGATCCGTGCCGGCGCCCGGCTCGTCCAGCAGCACCAGGGTATGCGGGCTCACCTGTTCCAGAACGGGCAGAAGGCGCCGGATGCGCCCGGAGAACGTGCTCAGCTGGTCGTGGATGCTCTGCGGGTCGCCCATGTCGGCCCACACCTGGCCGAACACCGCCACCTCCGAACCCGGACCAGCAGGAATGGGAAGCCCGCTGGCTCCCATGGCGCAAAGCAGGCCCAGGGTCTTTAGAGCCACGGTCTTGCCCCCGGCGTTGGGGCCCGTGATGACCAGAACCCGCACGGCGTCGCCCAGCTCCATGTCCACGGGAACCACGGGCGGCGCCAGCAGGGGGTGGCGGGCCTGGCGCAGCCGCACCTCCCCCCGCTCGTTGAGGCCGGGCAGGTGCCAGTCTTCCTCCAGGGCGGTGCGGGCGGCGGCATGAAGGGCATCCACCTCGCCAGCCGCCTCCAGCGCCCGGGCCAGCTGGTGAGCGCTGCGGGCTGCCTGGCGGCTCAGCTCCCGGGCAATCCGCTCCACCTCGGCCGTCTCCTGGGCCCGCAGGCTGCGCAGGGCGTTGTTGGCCTCCACCACCGCAAAGGGCTCCACGAAGAGGGTGGCCCCGCTGGCCGACGCGTCGTGCACGATCCCCGGCAGGGCATCCCGCATCTCCTGCCGCACGGGCAGCACGTAACGCCCTTCCCGAACGGTCACCACCGGCTCCTGCAGGGCACGGCGGATCACCGGGGATCGCAAAAGCTGCTGCAGCAGCTCCTGCACCCGCTCCTGGGCTGCCCGCAGCCGGGCCCGAAGGTTTGCCAGGAGTGGAGACGCATCGTCACGGACCGTCCCGTCCTCCTGCACCACCCGCTGCACCAGCTGGACAAGCTCCGAGAAATCGCCCAGGCTACGGGTGAGCGGGGCCAAGGCTGCAGCCGTCTCGCCGCCGGCGGGCTCGTGGCGGCGCAGGTGCTCTCCCAGGCGGGTGAGCTCGGCCGCTGCCGCGGCCAGCTGCCACAGCTCGGAAGGCCCCAGGGTTCCGCCCCGCGCCAGGCGCTGCACCAGGGGCCTTACGTCGGGGACGTTCAGGGGCAGACGGGCCGCCTGACCGCCCTCCTGCAGAAGGCGCAGGAGCTCGGCCACCTGTTGCAGGCGGACAGCGGCGGAAGCCATCCGGGTGTGCGGCCGCAGGGCCTGCACCCGCTCTTTGCCCATGGGCGTGGCCGCCCGCGAGGCGATGCGCTCCAGCACCCCCTGCCAGTCCAGAAGCTGCAGGGTCGTGGGATCCCAGCCAGGCTCCTGCGGCTCTTCCCTTGGCGTTTCACCCACCGGCACGGGGACCGCTCCCATCCTCGCCCATTCTACCGGTGCCGGCGGCCGGCGCGCGCCGTTCCGAGGCGAAGTAGCGGGCCAGCCCCTCCACCAGCCCCGCGGCCGCCAGCCTGCGGTACTGGGGGTCGGCCAGCAGGAGGGCCTCCCGGCCGTTGGTCAGGTAGCCCACCTCTACCAGCGCCGCGGGCATGGGAGCGGCCCGCAGCACGTAGAAGTCCCCCTGCCGTACACCCCGGCCCGGCGCCTGCAGCGTGTGCACCAGCTCCTCGTACAGCGCCCAGGCCAGAAGGTACGAGTCGGGGCGGCGGTAGTACGCCGTGACCCCGGCCACCTGGGGGTCGGGGTGCGCGTCGGCGTGCAGGCTGACGAACACCTCGCCGCCGAAGGCCCTGGCCAGCTGCATGCGGCTGGACAGGTTCTGGTCTGCCGGAGCCGGCAGCCGGTCGTCCCAGCGGGTCAGCTGCACCCGGGCTCCGGACTGGCGCAACAGGTCGGCCATCTCCAGGGCCACGTGCAGGACCACGGCTTTTTCCGGCTCAGGGCCCACTCCCCGGGTTCCGGTGTCCGGGCCGCCGTGACCGGGGTCCACCACGACCCTGCGGTTCCACAGGCTGGACAGGTACTGACCCGGCGCCCGGGGAACCAGCACCACCGGCCCGGGACGGGTCTGGTCGGCCGGCCCTTCTCCCGGCGGCTGCCCCGGGGGAGCTTGCGGCGGAGCCGTTCCCTGGCGGGAGAAAAACCACACCAGCAAAAGC
>DATCLL010000028.1:0-2136 GCA_036563935.1 Limnochordales bacterium
AGCGTGCCGGCGCCGTCCACCCACCGGCCCCCTATGAACAGCTGTCCCTGGTGCACCGCAGGTCCCTTCCTCTCCGTGCGCCGTCAACTTTTGCCGCCCGGCCCCCGGCTCCTTCCGCCCGGACGGTGGCCTGCATCACGGCGCCCCTCCCCACCACCGCTGGGCCAGCCACAGCCCGGCCAGGCCTGCCGCCAGCGTGGCCGGCATGGCCACCAGCCCCACCCGCAGGTACGACCACCCGCCCACGTCCACTCCCCGCTGGCGCACCAGTCCCAACGCGAGCATGGTGGCCAGCGAACCGATGATGCTCAGGTTGGGGCCCAGGTTCACCCCCAACAGCAGGCTGTAGGCGGCCCACCGGTCCTGGTCTACGGCCCCCATGCCCAGCAGGGTCATGGGGATGTTGTTCACCAAATTGGAGCCCAGCGCCGCCGCCACGGCCAGAGCCACCCGCCGCGGCCACGGCGCTGCCGCTGCCGGCTGCCCGCCCACCTCCGTCTCGTGTGGCCCGGGGTGGGGCTGTGCCTCACCGGCCACCAGGTGGGCGGCGGCCTGGGCCGGCCGTTCCACGGCGGCAGACAGCAGCGCCCGGGACAGCCCTGCGTTTTCCACCCCCCGAATGACCAGGAACAGGCCCACCACAAAGGGCAGCAGGCCCCATGCCACCGCCCTCACGAAAAAGCGGGGCCGAACCTCCTGCCGCCCCAGGGCCAGCGCCGCCATGGCCGCCCCGCCTCCCAGGGCCACCGGCCACAGCGGCCACCCCGCCGCTCCCGCCAGCCCGAAGCCGGCCAGCATGAGGGCCAGCAAGCAGGCGCTCCACCGCAGGAAGGGAGACCGGCTCAGGGCCCGCACCTCCAGCTCCAGCTGCTCCACGGGCAGCTGGCCCCGCAGCTGGCCGCGGAACAGCCCGTACAGCACCCCCAGGCCGACGCCGCCGGCCAGGAGGTTCGGCAGGGCCATCGCCCGCGCGAACTCCCAAAACCCCAACCCGAAGCGGGCCTGCACCAGCAGGTTGGTCAGGTTGCTCACGGGCAGCACCAGGGACGGGGTGTTGGCCGCGTACGTGCACGCGAACACGAAGGGCAGCGGCGCCAGGCCCGCATGGCGCACCAGGTGGAAGACGATGGGAGTCAGCACCACCGCCGTGGCGTCCAGGGAGAACAGGGCCGTCACCACCGAACCCAACACGTAGACGCCCACGAACAGCCGGCGGGCGCTGCTCCCCGTGGCCCGGGCGGTCCACAGGGCCGCCAGGCTGAACACGCCCGCCCGGTCCGCCACGGCGCCGGCCACCAGCACCCCGGCCAGGAACACCAGGACGGGGGCGGTCTCCTGGAGCACCGCAGCCAGGTCGCTCCACCTCACCGCGCCCCACACGCCCATGGCGGCAGCTCCTGCCACCGCCACCCACGCCTCGTGCACCCGACGGGGGCGCAGAAGCACCCCAGCCACCGTCACCGCGAAGACGACCGCCACCGGCAGCACGCCGACGCCCACCCCACCCGAGGCCCCGCCTGCCCCTGCGCCCGCCAGCTGCCCGGCGGCGGACGCACCTGTCTCCACCGGCGCCCACCTCCTGCCCCCGGGAGGCAGGGCGTTGGATTCGGCCGGGCAGGTTCCTGCCTGGCATCCCGAGAAACCCCCCGGGAAAGGCAGGGACGGGCAGTGAGGCGGGAAGCGCTGCGGTTCATCGTCCTCATGGGACTGGTCAGCATGCTGGCCGATGTCACCTACGAAGGCGCCCGCAGCGTCATCGGCCCCTTCCTGCTGACCCTGGGCGCCGGCTCGGGCACCGTGGGGGTTGTGGCAGGGGCCGCGGAGCTGGCAGGCTACGGGGTGCGGGTGCTGTCAGGGCGGCTGGCCGACCGCACCAGCCGCCACTGGCTGTTCACCGGCCTGGGCTATGCGGTCAACGTGCTGGCCGTCCCTGCCCTGGCCCTGGCCGCAAGCTGGCAGTGGGCCGCCGTTCTCATGATCCTGGAACGCACTGGAAAGGCCGTCCGCACCCCCTCCCGGGACGCCATGCTGGCGTCCGCGTCCCGACAGGTGGGCACGGGGCTGGGGTTCGGGCTGCACGAGGCCCTGGACCAGGTGGGCGCGGTGGCGGGGCCGCTGGCAGTGGCCGCGGTCCTG
>DATCLL010000029.1:0-3721 GCA_036563935.1 Limnochordales bacterium
GAAACGACGACGGCCTCGGTCATCGGGTTCCCCTCCTCGTGCGCACCGGTTCCCCGCCGGCGAGTCCCCGGGCGAAAGCGCCGCACCGCCGACGCCTGCTTTGCGCCAGGGGCGAGCAGGGAACCGCCCGCATCAGTTCCGCAGCGGCTTGCCGCGCTGCAGCAGGTGCAGCATGCGGGCCTGGGTCTGTGGCGTGCGGCAAAGCCGCCCGAAGGCCTCCCGTTCCAGGTCCAGCAGGTAGCTCTCCGGCACCTGGGTGCCCGCCGGCACGGGGCCGCCGGTGAGGATGCGGGCCAGCTCCTGGGCGATGCGCACGTCGTGTTCCGTGGCCCGGCCTGCCTGCTGCATGGTGTAGGCGGCAAGTTGCAGCGCCGCGTAACCGTCCTCGCCGGCCACCGCCACCCGGGCAGGACGCGGGGGCTTCCAGCCGGCCTCCGCCAGGTGCAGCGCCTCCTGCCGCGCCGCCCACAGCAGCTGGAGGCGACTGGGCACGATGGGGTCGCAGGGCCCCAAAAAGCCCAGGCGGCGGGCCTCGTGGGCCGAGCCCGAAACCCGGGCGGTGGCGATGGTCTCGAAGACCCGGGCGATCCAGGGCATCGGGTCGGCGGGCGGCGCCATCGAGCGAGCGCCGCGCCGCTCCTCGGCCTCCTGCGGCAGCAGGGCCAGGGCCCGCAGCAGCATCTCCTTGCACCCGCCGCCGGCGGGCACCAGCCCGGCGCCCGCCTCCACCAGGCCCATGTAGGTTTCCGCGGACGCCACGATGCGGGCGGCATGCAGCGCAATCTCCGCGGCCCCGCCCAGGGTCAGCCCCGTGACCGCAGCCACCGCCGGGACGTCCAGGAACTTCAACGCCTGCAACGTGTGCTGAAAGTCGCGCACCATGCGGTCGATGGCTTCCCAGTCACCCTCCTGGGCGGCGGTCAGCAGCAGCACCAGGTTGGCCCCCACGCCGAAGTTCGGCCGATCCGTGCCCACCACCACCGCACGCCAGCCGCGGGGGGCCTGTTCCGCGGCGGCCTGAAGCGCCACAAGGATGTCGGCGCCGATGGCGTCCTTGGGGGAGTGCAGCTCCACGCCCAGCACCCCGTCGCCCAGGTCCACCAGGGAGGCGCCCGGCCAGGAGCGGACCAGCCCCCCGGCCTGTTTGCGGGCGGCGAAGGTCAGCGTCCGGGGATCCTCCTCCACCGGCAGCGGGCCCCGGCCCGGCGAGAAAAACCAGCTTGCCCCGTCCCGCCGCTCGTACCAGCCGCGGCGCCCGCTGGCCAGAAGCTCGTGCACGGCGGCGGGCACGGCGACGCCGTCTCGTTCCATGCGGGCGACGGTCTCGGGCACGCCGGCCGCATCCCAGGCCTCGAAGGCGCCCAGTTCCCAGCCGAAGCCCCAGCGCAGGGCCTGGTCCACGGCGTCCACCCGCCCGCCGGCGACCTCCTCCAGCCGCTCGGCGGCATACCGCCAGCCGTCCCGCAGCACCCGCCAGGCCAGGCGGCCCGCGGGGTCGTCGGCCTCGAGCAGCACCCGCAGGCGCTCACCCGGCTGCTCCCGGGAGCGGGCGGCTTCCAGGGAGGCAAAGGAGACGGCCGCACGCGGGCGGTAGGTGAACGTGGCGGGATCCAGCACGAGGATCTGGTCGCCCTCCCGGCAGTAAAACCCCCGGCCCGCCTTCTCGCCCAGCCACCCCCGCTGCACCAGTTGCTCCACCACCCCTGGAACCCGGAAATGCTCGGCCTCGGCGGGCAGGGCAGCGGCCAGGTTGCGCAGCGAGTCGGCCAGCACGTCCAGCCCCACCAGATCCAGGGTGCGGAACGTGGCGCTGCGGGGCCTGCCCATGGCAGGGCCCGTGACGGCGTCCACGGCGGCGAAGTCCAGCCCCAGCTCCTCCATCGCCCGGAAGGTGGCCATGATCCCGTACAGGCCCAGGCGGTTGGCGATGAAGTACGGCGTGTCCCGGCAGACCACCACGCCCTTGCCCAGGATGTTGCGGCCGAACTCCACCATCGCCCGCACCAGGGCAGGGTCGGTCTCGGGCCCCGGAACCACTTCCAGCAGCGCCAGATAACGGGGCGGGTTGAAGAAATGGGTGCCCAGGAAGCGGCGGCGCCGGTCGGGCGGCAGGGCTTGGGCGATGGCGGCGATGGACAACCCGGAGGTGTTGGTGGACAGCACCGCATCGGGCCGCACGTGGGCGGCGAGACCACCCCATACCGCCCGCTTTACGTCCAGCCGCTCCACCACCGCCTCCACAACCCAGTCGGCCTCCGCCAGGTGATGCAGGTGATCTTCCAGGTTGGCGGGCACGATGGCCTGCAGGTCGTCGGGCAGGTAGGCCGGAGCCGGCTTCATGGCCCGCAGCCGGGCCAGGGCCTGCCGGGGCAGCTGGAGGCGGTCCGAGGCCCCGGAAGGCACGATGTCAAACAGACGAACGGATAGCCCCAGCCCCGAGAAGAGGGCGGCCAGCTGGCTGCCCATGGTGCCCGCGCCGATGACGGCCACCTGGCGGATGCGAAGCAACGAACACCCCTCCCCTTGCCGCCCCCAGGCCGCCCGTACAGCCAAGCGGGTTGGAGACCGGCGGACGCGGCTCGAGGCCGGGGACGGGACTGGCGTATCCCTGGTTACCGGTTTCGTTATCGGGCACGAACATCCTTCCACCCGGCATGCGCCACGAAGGTAGGCGCGCAGGGGCAGGCCCTCACATGACAAGCCGAAGTTTGCCGCCGTACCAGCCGGTAAGGCTCACCAGCACGGCGCCAGTCACCGCCAGCAGCGCCTGCCACCACCGGTTGGGTTCGGCCCGGTGCCGGCGGCTTGCCAGGTAGAGGAGGTACACGCCGGTGGAGCCGTAGGCCGCCAGGGAGTGGGTCTGGTGCACCTGGACGAAGGCCTGCCCCACCCCCAGCGCCAGCAGTCGTGCAAAGTCAGCAAACCCGGCGGCCACGGAAGCCAGCGCGCCCACCAGCCCCAGGGCCACGAGCAGCCGTCCGGCCCGGGCGGCGAAGGGATCCCTGCGCCACCAGTACCAGGCGTCGAACAGCAAGCTCGTAAGCCACAGCGCCACCGGAAAGTGCACGACCAGTGGATGGGCCAGGAAGGGCACGCTGGCTCCCCGTCCGCTCCCGCTTGCCGGGACGGCGCGGCTACCTTACAGAGTCCCGAGGACGAGCTCCAGCAGGGCTGCCACACCCTTGGCCGCATTGCGGGTGGTTGCCAGGTCGCCCGATTTCACGCCTGCCAGGGCCAGGGAACCGGCGGCCTCCAGCACCGGCTGCACCTGTCCCGCCTGCGCCAGGCCCCGCAGGTCCACCAGGATCCCCTGCCCCTGGCCCTCGCACACGTGGCCCCACGAGCGGTCGAAGTTGGCCCCCCGGGGCCCCTCGAGGCAGTTGAGGGAGTGCCCCAGGTGCATGACGGCGGAGGGGAGGGCCGCCTGGTTGGCGGCGTTGCGGGCGTGGAACGCGGCGGTCTGAAGCTGCCGTTTGACGGAGTCTGCCGCGGCGGCCGCCGAAGTCTGCGCCTCCGCCGCGTGGTACCACGCCCGAGCCGGCAGCGACAGCGCCGCAAGGCTTAGACCCGCCACCCACGCCATCCGCCGAAGCCCCCGAAACATTTCCACATACCCCCTTTGGGTACAGTCTTTGCATCCCTATTACGTGGGCAGGCGGGCTCCCGGATTCCCCGCCCCTCACGTTTGTCAGGTCTCCTCCAATCCGGTGCCAGCGGCTAC
>DATCLL010000030.1:0-7011 GCA_036563935.1 Limnochordales bacterium
CCGCGATGCGCTCGGTGGCGTTCTTCTCCACGGTGCCTACCAGCGTCTCCCGATCCCAGAAGGCTGCCTCCTGCGCCACCGCCCATGCCTCCTCGTCTCCGTCTGCCGGCCTGACAGTGCCGCTCCGCCGCCGCCGGGCGGCCCGGTACCCACAAGACTCTACGTTCCCCGCACGCCCCCCGCCCACCCTGCCCGCCGCCAGCAGGCATTCGTAAGATGGAGGGGGAACCCGTGTTAGCTGCCGCCCGGCCAGGGCATCCCAGGCGCAGGAGGTGCGGGGCGTGGAACCCATCCGAACCTTTATGGTGGCCCCCTTCATTCCCGAGCCCCTGTCCCGGCTACCCGAACTGGCCTACAACCTCTGGTGGACCTGGGACTACGACGCCCGGGCGCTGTTCGTGCGCCTGGACCGCCGGGCCTGGGAGCAGTCCGGCCACAACCCCGTCCGCATGCTCACCCTGCTGGAGCGCCGGCTCCTGGAGGCGGCGGCCGCGGACGAAGGCTTTTTGGCCCACTACCGGGAGGTGTGCCAGCGCTTCGACGAGTACCTGCGCGCCCGCAGGGGATGGTTCGGCCACACCTACCCCGACCTGGAGCACCTGGAGGGCTCGGCCCCCCTGGCCGCCTACTTCTGCGCGGAGTTCGGCCTCACCGAGGCCATCCCCATGTACTCGGGCGGGCTGGGCAACCTGGCGGGAGACCACCTGAAGGCGGCCAGCGACCTGGGGGTTCCCATGGTGGCCGTGGGGCTCATGTACCACCAGGGCTACTTCCGCCAGCACCTCAACGCCGACGGGTGGCAGCAGGAAAGCTACCCCGACCACGACATCTACACCATGCCCATGCGGCTCGTGCGCCGGCCCGACGGCCTGCCCGTGACGGTGACGGTGGCGCTGCCCGGGCGCAACGTGGTGCTGCAGGTGTGGCGGGTGGACGTGGGAACGGCCCGCCTGTTCTTGCTGGACGCCAACCTGCCCGCCAACGCTCCCGAGGACAGGGTTCTCACGGACCGGCTGTACGGCGGCGACCAGGACATGCGCATCCGCCAGGAGATCCTCCTGGGCATCGGCGGGGTGCGGGCGCTTACGGCCATGGGCATCGAGCCCAGGGTGTTCCACGTCAACGAGGGGCATTCGGCCTTCCTGGCCCTGGAGCGCATCCGCCAGCTCATGGACCGCCACGACCTCACCTTCGACGAGGCGAGGGAGGCGTGCGCGGCCAGCCAGGTGTTCACCACCCACACGCCGGTGCCCGCCGGCCACGACTACTTCCCGCCCGACCTGATGCAGCGCTACTTTGGCGACTACTACCCCGCCATGAAGCTGACCCGGGAGGCCTTCCTGGCTCTGGGCCGCCAGGACCCCGGCAACGAGCAGGAGCCCTTCTGCATGACGGTGCTGGCCCTGCGCACGTCGGCCTACATCAACGGCGTAAGCCGCCTCCACGGGGCGGTGGCCCGGCGCATGTGGCAGGGGGTGTGGCCCGGGGTGCCGGAGCAGGAGGTCCCCATCCACTCCGTCACCAACGGGGTGCACCTCACCTTCTGGATCAGCGAGGACCTGGCCCAGCTGTACGACCGCTACCTGGGGCCGCGCTGGCGCACGGAGCCGGACGACGCCGCCGTGTGGGACCAGGTGGAGGAGATCCCCGACGAGGAGCTGTGGCGCACCCACGAGCGGCGCAGGGAGCGCCTGGTGGCCATGGCCCGCCGGCGGCTGCGGGCCCAGCTGGAGAGCCGGGGCGCGCCGGCCGCCGAGCTGGCCGAGGCCGACCACGTGCTGGAGCCCGGAACCCTCACCATCGGCTTCGCCCGCCGCTTCGCCACCTACAAGCGGGCCACGCTGCTGCTGCAGGACCTCACCCGGCTCACCCGGCTGCTCACCGACAGCCGCCGGCCCGTGCAGATCATCGTGGCCGGCAAGGCCCATCCCCGGGACGACGCGGGCAAGGAGATGATCCGCCGCATCGTGGAGGCGGCCCGCCGGCCGGAGCTGCGGCGGCGGCTGGTGTTCCTGGAGGACTACGACATCGCGCTGGCCCGCTACCTGGTGCAGGGCTGCGACCTGTGGCTCAACACCCCCCGGCGCCCCGAGGAGGCCAGCGGCACCAGCGGCATGAAGGCGGCCGCCAACGGGGTGCTGAACTTGAGCGTGCTGGACGGCTGGTGGAACGAGGCCTACTGCCCCGCCATCGGCTGGGCCATCGGGCCAGGCGGGGAGACCCCGGAAGGAACCGCCCTTCCCCCCGGAGCCTACGACCCGGCCGTGCGGGACCGGCTGGACGCCCACGCGCTGTATGAGCTCCTGGAGCAGCAGGTGGTGCCGCTCTTTTACGAGCGGGGGCCGGACGGGCTTCCCCGGGAGTGGGTACGCCGCATGAAGGCCTCCATCCGGGCCGTGGCCCCCCACTACAGTGCCCACCGCATGGTGCGGGAGTACACCGAGCGCTTCTACGTGCCCGCGGCCCGCCGGGTGGCCCGCCTGGCCGAGCAGGGCATGCAGGGGGCGCGGGAGCTGGCCCGCTGGAAGGCCCGGGTACGGGCCGCATGGCCGGCGGTGCGGGTGGAGGAGGTGAGCCTCTCCCAGCCCCACGACCTGCGCCTGGGAGAGGCGCTGCAGGTGCAGGCCCGGGTGGCGCTGGGCGAGCTGACCCCCTCCGATGTGAGCGTGGAGATGTGCCTGGGCCGGGTGGAGCCCCGTGGCCACCTCAGCGAGGTGGAGGTGCTGCCCATGCGCTGCCTGGGCCCTGCCCGGCCCGGCGGGGTGTACCTGTTCGCCGCCGAGCAGGTGGTTCCCCGGCGAAGCGGCCTGCACGGCTTTCAGGTCCGGGTGCGGCCCAGCCATCCCCTGCTGGCGGAACCCTTCGAGATGGGCCTGGTGCGCTGGGCCGGGTGATGGTCGTTCAGGTCCGCTGCAGCACCCAGCTTACGGCCGCGTCCAGCACCGCCTGAAGGCTGGCAGCCAGGGAATGGTCATCCTCCAGCCACACCAGCTGGCCGCCCGGGGGCAGGCTCCGGAAGGCCTGCTCCACCCGGGATGGCTCGGCGTATGGGTCGTGGCGCGCCGCAAACCACAGCACGGGCGCGGCCAGCCCGGCCAGCAGCTGCTCTGCGCCCGGCCCGGGGCGGTTTGGCGGGTGCAGGGCAGGGCCGAAGGCCACCACGGCAGCCACGGGCAGCTTCTGCGCCGCCCGCCAGGCGGCCACGGCCCCGATGGACTTGCCGGCCAGCACCAGCGCCTGCGGGGGTAGCTGAAGCCGCTCCATGGCAGCCCGGGCCACGGCTTGAAGCTGCTCCGCCTCGGCTGAAGCGTCGGGCGACGGGGGGACGGACTGGGTGCGGAAGCGAAAGTCGAAGCGCACGGCCGCCACCCCTCGCTGGGCCAGGCGCTGGCAGAAGTGGCGGCTGAGGGGATGTGACTGGTCGTAGCTGGCCCCGTGGGCCGTCACCACGCAGGCCCGGGGCCTGACGCCCCTGGGCAGGTGCAGGTGGGCCCGGACAGGACCCCCGGGCGATGCCACCTCCCACGGCTCACCCCGGCCGTCCACCAGGTCCACCAGTTCTTCCCACAAGGCCTGCGTCACCTGCGGCCCGCTGTAGGCCGTCGGGTCCCCCTCCCGCAGCCGGGCGTTGGCCAGGGCCGGCCGCTCCACGAACCGGCCCACCTCCTGCAGCTTGCCGGGCCGCGCGGGGTCGGGCTGCACGGCCACCACCAGGGGGATCTTGGCCCGCCCGCCCGTGAGGTGGGCTTCCCGCAGCCCGGGGTCGGCGTCCCTGCGGAACAGCCGTAGCGGCACGCCGGCCTGCTGGCACACCCGGGCAAGGGCGGGAACCACCTGTGCGCAGTCACCGCACCAGCCCTCGGCCAGCCCGTAGATCTGCCCTCCTGCCTGGCCGAACCGGCGGAAGGCTTCCACGCACGCCGGCGGGGCCGAGAGGTCCCGCATCCGCCGAAGCCACGACGGGGAAGCGCCCGCCTGCGCCACCCACTCCTCAAAGGCAAGCCCCCCGCTCAGGGCGGCCAGGTCCAGGACCGCCTCCAGAGCCTGCACCACCGTACCGGGTTCCAACGGGCCAGCACCCCCCACCGCAGGGCCACCTGGACCGACCGGGTCACCCCTTGGCCGGACCGTCCGTGCGATGTAGTGTAGCATGGGCGGCAAGGAGGGGACCTGCTTTTCCATGCGGCTGGGCGTGACGGGCTTGCCCGGATGCGGCAAAAGCACCCTGCTGGCGGCGGCGGCTGCCTGGGCGGACGTGCTTTCGGGTCAAGCTGCACCGCAGCGACCGGGCAGGGCGGGGCCCTCCGGGTCGGTGGCCGTATGCCCCATCCCCGACCCTCGGGTAGAGTGGCTGGCCGGGCAGCTGCACCCCCGCAAGGTCACCTACGCCACCGTGGAGTGGGTGGAGCTGCCGGCGCTGCGCTCCGGTTTGAGCGTGGAGCTGGCCCGGCTGGACGGGCTGGTGATGCTGGTGCGGGCCTTCGACCCCGCCCAGCAGCGCCACCCCCACCCTGACGGGCGGGTGGACCCCGCCGCCGACCTGAAGCGCCTGTGGCAGGAATGGCTTTCCCTGGACTGGGGCCTGGTGGCCCAGCGCCTGGAGCGCCTGCGCTCGGCAGCCTCCGTGCCCCGGGCCCAGCGCCGTCCCTGGCAGCAGGAAGTGGAGCTCCTGGAGCGTTGCCTGGCGGCCCTGGAACAGGGCATCCCCCTGCGGCAGGCTCCCCTGAGCGAAGACGAACAGACCGCCCTGCGGGGCTACAACCTGGTCACCTTCCTGCCGGTGGTGGCCGCCGCCAGCGTGCAGGAACCCCCTTCCGGCGATGGGCGCTCGGGACCGCTGGCGCCGCTGTACGCGGCGGCCGGCCAGCTGGGGGTGGAGGTGGTGGAGGTGGCGGCAGAACTGGAGCTGGAGCTGGCCCGGCTGGATCCCGCCACCCGGGAGGGCTTCATGCGGGAGCTGGGGCTGGAACCTCCGCCCGGAGTGCTGCGCCTGGCTCAGGCGGCCTACCGGGCATGCCACTTCATCTCCTTCCTCACGGCCGGCGAGCAGGAGGTGCGGGCCTGGACCATCCGCCGGGGCACCACCGCGAAGGAGGCAGCGGGCAAGGTGCACTCGGACATGGAGCGGGGGTTCATCCGGGCCGAGGTGGTGGCCTTTGCGGATCTGCAGCGCGCCGGCTCCCTGGCCCGGGCCCGCCAGGCCGGCCTGCTGCGCCTGGAGGGGAAGGAATACGTGATGCAGGACGGCGACGTGGTGGAGTTCCGCTTTCACGTGTGAGCGGCGTCGTCGGCCGCAAGCTCGATTCCCAGGGCCCGGGCCAGCTCGGGCAGCACCACCCCCGCCCGGGCCCGCACCACCACGTCGGCCCGGTCGTCGTAGGGCGTCTCGCCCAGGTTCACCAGGAACAGCCGGGCGCCGCACGCCATGGCCACCTCGGGAAGCCCTGCCGCCGGGTACACCTCCAGGGAGGAACCCACCACCAGCATGGCATCGCAGCTCTGGGCCGCCAGCATGGCCCGGCGGTAGGCCAGCTCGGGCAGCAGTTCCCCGAACAGCACCACCGCCGGCCGCACCATGCCGCCGCAGGCATGGCAACGGGGGATGTCCTGCTCGGTGACGATGGGACGGTCCAGCACCGACGCCTCGAAGCGCCGGTGGCAGCGATGGCAGCGGGCCCAGGCCAGGCTGCCGTGAAGCTCCGCCACATCCACCGCTCCCGCCTTCTGGTGAAGCCCGTCCACGTTCTGGGTCGCGATGAGCCCGATGCGGCCTGCCCGCTGAAGCCGAGCCAGGGCGTAGTGGGCCGGGTTGGGCCGGGCGCCGGCCAGCATGCGCAGGCGGGTCTGGTAGAAGCGGTAAAAGCGCAGGGGTTCCCGTTCCAGGGCCTCCACCGACGCCAGCCGGGCGGGATCCTCCTGGGACCACAGGCCTCCCGGCGAGCGGAAGTCGGGCAGGCCCGACTCCGTGCTCACCCCGGCTCCGGTGAGCACCACCACCTGCCGGCTCGCCCGCAGCCCCTCTACCAGCTCAACCAGCCCGTCGGGCGGAAAGGGAACGGCGCGCTCCATACCTCTGGCCACATTTTAGAGGATCCGGGCGGCCAGGATGGAATTTCCCTCCCGCGGGGTGGGAAAGGCCCGTTCCGGCGAACGCTCGCCCCTGGGACGGCCATCCAGCGGCAGCCGCCCGCCCCGCCCCCTTCCGGCCCCACCGGGACGGCTGCTTACCAGCCAAAGCCGGTCCAAAGCCCGCTTTCCCATCGGAAGGAGGCCGCCGTCCCCACCCCTACCCGCAGTTCCGTTCCCAGCTCCACCAGCCAGCTTCCCCAGGCCACCCGCTGTCCCAAATACAGTCCCAGCCACGGGCCCCGCGCAAAGCCAGCGGCATCGTTCCAGTGAAAGCCTGCCTGAACGCCCACCTGGGCCTGGGTGTCCGGCTCCAGGCGCCACAGGCGGCGCAGCCACACGGCCAGGATATCCTGCCCGTCGGGAGCCACGTCCACGCCTGCGGCCCACGACCGGGGACCCAGGGGATTGACCAGCAGCGCTGCCCCCGCGGGGGCAGCCCAGGCCGAGCGCAGCGCTACCACCACGGCCGAGCGGGGCTGCGGCGACGATGCCGCTTTGGCCGGCGCCGTCGCCACCACGTGCAGGCCGCACAGCACCACGGCCAAGCCGGCGGCAAAAGCCCGCGCTGCAGCTGGGGCCCGACGGCGGGCGCAAACCGGGCGACGAGATGATGGCGGCACAGGCTTCAGCGTCTTTCGAACCGGCACGGCGTGCGTTCACCCGACCTTCCCCTGGCCAGAGGGCCGCTTCCGGCTTGTGGCACGACGAGACGGAAGTTCCACCCGCGCCGGGGGTGACCTCCCCCGGAAGGTCGTGCTAAGAAGGAGGCGATCGGGCAAGACTAGCGCTGCCAGCCAGGGGTCGGGAAGGAGGAGGAGCGGCCATTCCCCGGTACCTCTGCGACGATTGCAAGTACGATTACGGGGATGCGTGCCGCCGGCC
>DATCLL010000031.1:0-4685 GCA_036563935.1 Limnochordales bacterium
CCGTGTCCCACAGGATGTGGGCCAGCGGCATGTGTTCGACGTGGAAGTCCTGCAGCTGCTGGATGCGGCGCAGCTCTTCCCGCTGGCGGGCCGTCACCACCGCCAGCGTCCCCTGCTGGGCCAGCGTCTCCAGGGCGCGCACCGACTCCTCGTCGAAGGCCCCCGCCCGCTCCGCGTACACGGCCAGGATGCCCAGCACCTCGTGGTTGGTGCGCAGGGGAACGGACGCGTTGGACCGGTAGCCCCGCCGCAGGGCCTCTTCCCGCCACGGCGCGAAGCGAGGATCGGTGGCGGTGTCGTGGATGACCACGGTCTGCCCGGTGCGGGCGGCGATGCCTCCGGGCCCCCGCCCCAGGGGGGAGTCTTCGTCCCAGCGCACCCGGATGGCCTGCAGGTAGTCGGTGGCCAACCCCCGGCTGGCCAGGGGGCGGATGGTGAAGTCGGGCTCCTTGAGGCCCACCCAGCACATGCGGAAGCCCAGCGTCACCACGCCGTCGCACAACGCCTCCAGAACCTCCTGGAGGGGCTTTTCCTGCAGCAGGGCGGCATCGATGGTGCGCAGCGCCCGCTCCAGCAAATAGGCCCGCTGGATGGCCGAGCGCAGACGCCTCTCCTCGGAGATGTCCCGGGCGATGGTGGACAGGTACTCCACACGGCCGTCCGGGGCTTTGTGCGCGATGATCACCTGGGAGACGGGGACTTCCCTGCCGTCCTGCTGGTGGCGCAGGTGCACCTCGCCCCGCCACCAGCCCAGCTGAAGGGCCGTGGGCACTGCCAGCTCCAGCACCGTCCGCAGGGAGGAGCGGGCCACCACATCCCGCAGGCGCAGGGTCCGGATGTCCCGGGCCTCGTCCACGCCCAGCATGCGCCGTGCCGCCCCGTTGCACCACTCCAGCTGCCCGTCGGGCCGCACTATGGCCACGCAGTCGGAGGTGTTCTCGAGGATGGCCGTCAGGCGCTGCAGGGCCCGAACCGTCTCCTCGCGGGCGGTCACGTCCTTGCCCACGGCCACGAAATAGGCAGGCTGGCCGGCGGCATCCAGCACCGGGGTGATGGTTTGGTCTTCGAAGAACAGCTCCCCGCTGCGCTTGCGGTTGATGAAGGTGGCCCGAAAGGGCTGCCCCCGGCGCAGGGTCGTCCACAGGGCCCGGTAGAAGGAGGCGGGGTGCTCTCCGGATTTCAGCAGCCGGACGGGCTTGCCCACCACCTCATCGCGGCGCCAGCCCGTGATGCGCTCGAAGGCGGCGTTGACGTGCACGAAGTTGCCCTGGGTGTCGGTGATGAAGATGATGTCCTCCGACAGCTCCACGGCATGAAGGAGGGCTTCCGCCATGGCCTGCTGGGACAGCGGAGGGCCGTCCTGCACGAGGCCACCTCCCGCCCGACGGGCCAGCCAGATGTTCGGGCGCGGGGGCCCGCCGCTGCGAGCTATCTCCTTTCCCCCATCGGCGCAGGCCGGTCTCCCCTTTAGGTCCCACGTCCCAGGCTGCCGGGTCCAGGGGCGCAGTTCTGCGGGCGCCGCCGGCAGCCTTGCAGGGCCGGGGGCGCTGGCCGCGCAGGTCACCACGATGCGGGTGCGGTAGCCTGCCAGCTCCCCCTGCGCGTCCAGCGCCCTGGCAGCAGCTAATCGGCGCGGCGCGCCACGATGTCCACCTGCACCTCCACCTCGTCGTCCACCCGCAGCATGCCCAGGATGTTGGGCGGCTCGAACCCGAAGTCCGTCATGCGCAGCGTGGTGCTGGCCGTACCCCGCAAGACGGCTCCCTCCAGCACGAAGGAGCCACGGAAGGTCACCCGGCGGGTCACCTCCCGGACCTTCAGGTCGCCGTGGATGACCACGGGAACCCGCTGCCCCTCCCGCAGGCCATCCGGCAGCCCCTCCACGCCCGTGGCCCGAAACTCGGCGATGGGAAAGCGGGCCGACTCCAGCCACCGCTCCCGAATGGCCTGGTCCCGCCTGGGCTCGTCGGAGGTGAGCTGGCTGATGTCCACCTGGATGGTGCCCACCCGGCTGGCGGAGGGGTGGCGGCGGTCCACCAGGATCTCCCCCCGTACGGCCCGGGTCACCCCCACGGCCCGGTTGGGCCGGTTGAAGCGCAGGAACACCTCGCCCGCCCGATACAGCGCCTGGGACTCTCCGGCCACGATGACGTAGCGCTCCAGTTCGCCCGCACCAGATGCCGGAGTCCGGGAGGCCTCTGGGCTGGCGGCGGCCCGGGAAGGGCTTGCACCCACCAGGGCCGCCGCCACCAGCACCAGAGCCACAGTCCCACGCGCGAGCGAGCCGTAGCGTCGGGCCGACGCGTGCTTTCCCGTATGACGGTTTGGGTCTACGTGCAGACGTGCCAACGGCCATCCCTCCCCACAGGCAAGTACGTCGCGCGGCCGGAGCTGGACCGGCAGGCTGCCACCAGTGTAAACCAGAGCCACGCGGGAAAAGATGCAGAGATTGTGAAGGCGCCGGCTTCCTTGGCCTTATGGCCCCGGGGGTGCGCGCCGGCAGGGAGCTCCGGGGTCTTGATGCGGCCGGGGTCTGCCGGTACAATCCCATGACGGATCCGGTTCATCGGCGATGAGGCCCGCCGCAAACCGCTTCCCCGGGGGGAAGCTGATGGCCTCTACCTTGCTGGAGCGGGTAGAGGCCGTCACGCTGGTTGCCTCGCCCGCCCGGAGGAGCGTGGGTTGGTGACGCCGCAGTCCCAGGACAGCGCGCCGGCCCTTGCCACCCTCACTGCCTGTCCCGTCTGCCTTCGGGTGCTGGAAGGCGAACCCAAAGCCCTGTTCTGGTTCGTCCACGAGCAATACGCCGAGCCTGTGGTGCTGCGCCGGCTGGATGCGGCGCTGGGGTTCTGCGCGCGCCACACCGCGCGCCTGGTTCAGGCGGCAGCTCCCCCGGTAGTGGCGTCGGTGTCCAGCTTCCTGCTGCACGGCCTGGACGGCCGCCTCCAGCAGCTTCGGCGGCGCCTGGCGGGCAGGCGGTTTCAGCCGGCTGCTCTGGGCCGCGCCCTGCAGCGAGGCCCCTGCCCGCTGTGCCAGCAGGAAGAGCACGAGGTGCGCTGGGCCGCGCAGCCCTGGTACTGGACGGGCGGCCGCGCCCCCGCCGGGGACGGCGGCCCCGAGCATCTGTGCGGCACGTACCTGGCGATGGCCACCCGGCATCTGCCGCCGCCGCATCGCCCGCGGCTGGTCGCCCGTTGGGTGCAACAGGTCGCCGGGACATCCGACCGGGACCCGTTGCGGGGCCTGGCCCGGCTGGTGTCCGTCGCGGCCGGCTCGGCCGTCCTCGCGGAGCAGGCGCCAGCAGGCCCTGCTGACCCGCAGGAGGGTTCTTCCCTGCAGTGCCTGTCATTGTGGCTGCGCCGGCCGGGGTGTCTGCTGTGCCGGGTGGACGAGCAGGCCTGGCAGGGCTACCTGGGCTACCTTGCCCGGGAACTGGGCGCCTTCCGGCAGGACCTGTGGGCGGACGTCGAATGGTTGTGCCCGTTGCACCTGTGGGGACTGGCGCTGGCGCTGCCGCAGCGTGCCCGGCTGGCTGTGGCCGAGCACCTGCGGCGTCACCGGTTGGGCTGGATGCAGCGCCGGCCGCCCAAAGCCCGCTGGGGCCGTGGCGGGCCAGAGGAGGGGTCGTGGCCGGTTCGCCCGTGCCCCGCCTGTGGGCGGGCCTGCGGCGCCGTGCAGCGCTGGGCCCGGTTGCTGGCCGTGGCCCTGGACCACCCCACCGTGGCGTTGGCCTACCAGGAAGGGCAGGGGGTATGCGTGCAGCACCTGGCAGTCCTGATGCACCACACCGCAGCGCCCGAGCAGGCCGCCACCGTGCTGGACACCATGGCCGTGCAGGCGCGGGTGCTGGCCTGGGAACTGGAGGAGTTCTTGCGCAAGCGGGCGTGGGATGCCCGCCACGAACCTCCCGGACCTGAGGCCACGGCCCCCGCTCGGGCCGTCCGGCACTACAGCGGCCTGGCCGCCTGGCCAGGCCCCAGCCAGCAGGCGGGCGTCGGCGCCGGCCCGCTGCAGGCGGCTGGCGGCAGCCTGCCGTCGGCGATGCTGGCGGAGGCCGGCCCATGATGTGGCAGCGCTACCTAATGGTGGCCGTCGGGGGTGCCGTGGGTGCGGTGCTGCGGTATGCGGTGAGCGGTTGGGTCAGCCAGCGGCTCGGCGTGTCGTTCCCGTGGGGCACGGCGGTGGTGAACCTTACCGGAAGCTTCCTTCTGGGCGTGCTGGGAGTGCTGGTGACGGAGCGGCTGGCGCTGCCCGGCCCGGCGCTGACCCTCCTCGGGGTGGGCGTCTTGGGAGGCTACACCACCTTCTCCACGTGGCAGTACGAGACCCTGCGCATGCTGGAGAACGGGAGCTGGGCCCAGGGGCTTGCGAACCTGGCCGGCGCAGCCATAGGCGGCCTTGCCAGCATGGCTTTGGGCGTGGCGGTGGGCCGGCTGCTGTGAGAACCGTACCTAGCCGCCCGCCGGCGGCTTGCGGGCGGGCTGCGGCCGGTACAGGAACACCTGCACCCGTTCCAGGGTGACCAGGCCCTCCCGGACCATGGCCTCCACCGTGGGCAGGAACTGGCGGATCTTGCTCTCCTCGTCGGCGATCTCCAGCACCACGGGCAGGTCCTCGGACAGCCGCAGCAGCTTGGCGGTGTGGATGCGGCTGTGGGCCCCGAACCCTGCCACCCCCCGTATCAC
>DATCLL010000032.1:0-3099 GCA_036563935.1 Limnochordales bacterium
CTGCGTCACCGGGCCCAACACGGTGGTGCACGCCATCGCGGCCGGCCGCCGGGCGGGCGAGGCCATCGTGGCCCACCTCAAGGGCGCCTGAAGCCCGCCGCCCCCGCCGCACCTCGCTGCCGCGGCAGCGGCCCCATCTACAGAACAGCCCGTGCCGTCACCCGCAGCAGCACCGGCCAGGCCAGGGACGCCAGCACCCCCGCCGCCGCCAGCCAGAGGGCCCGGCGCGCCAGATCCCTGCGCATGCAGGCGGCACCCTCACAGGACCAGGCCGCACACGCCCGGCTCATGCGGGCAAGCCGTCCCAGAGCCGGCCCCAGCTCCCGCCACAGCACCCACAGGCCGCTGGCCGTGGCCAACCACCACCCGGCCTGGGCCAGCCAGCCCGTTGCAAACCCGTGTTCCATGGCCAGCCCCCGCCCTCCGGCCAAAGCCCTGCCGCAACCCCAAAGCCCGCCATCCCCCTCTTCCACGCCAGGGACCTTCGTCCCTTCCTTTGGCCACAGATGTCCCGGCCGGCGGGACACGGGACCCCTCCCCCACGGGTTCCCGGCCGCCGCGCGCCCGGCATGGCTGCGGGGCAGGACTGGCAGGCATCCCGGCGCGGGCTTTAGACTACCCAGGCAGGAGGAACAGTCGGACCAT
Organism: Limnochordales bacterium; assembly: GCA_036563935.1. GTDB lineage: Bacteria > Bacillota > Limnochordia > Limnochordales > Geochordaceae > DATCLL01. Next base: position 646 of record DATCLL010000032.1, read on the forward strand.
GTCCACCCGCGGGCAACCCACCCCGCCCCCGAAACCGAGCCCGGGCCCGCCGCGGCCTGCCGTGCCGGGGGAAAGCCCGGCACGCCTGCGGGCCCGGGCACGGCGCATAGCCATGGAGCTGGCCCGGCGCTACCCGGAGGTGCGGGTCCCCCTGCGGCACCGGGACCCCCTGCAGCTTCTCGTGGCCACCATCCTGTCCGCCCAGTGCACCGACGCCACGGTGAACCGGGTGACGCCGCACCTCTTCGCCCGCTTCCCCACGGCCCGGGACCTGGCCGAGGCGCCCCCCGCCGAACTGGAGCAGCTCATCCACCCCACCGGCTTTTTCCGCCAGAAGGCCCGCATGATCCAGGAGACCTGCCGGCTGCTGCTGGAGCGCCACGGGGGCGAGCCGCCCCGCACCATGGGGGAGCTCACCGCCCTGCCCGGGGTGGGCCGCAAGACGGCCAACGTGCTGCTGTCGGCCGCGCACCTGGAAGGCTGGCCCGGATGGAGGCCCTTCCAGGACGGGCTGGGAATTGTGGTGGACACCCACGTGAGCCGCCTCTCCCGGCGCCTGGGGTGGACGGCCCGCACGGACCCGGCCCGCATCGAGGAGGACCTCCAGGCGCTGTTCCCCAGGGCCCTGTGGCCCTCCCTGCCCCTGCGCCTCATCGCCTTCGGGCGGGAGGTGTGCACCGCCCGCAAGCCCGCCTGCCAGGACTGCCCCCTGGCCCGCTGGTGCCCGGCCCGTCCCTACCGGGGCGCCACGCCCTGGCTGCAACAACCCCAGGGTTCTTCGCCCGAGGGGAGAAGTTCCGTTAGCGAAAATTCTCTACCGCCGGCGTCGACGGCGCAGCCCGTGGTGCGGCCGGCCCGGGCCGCCGGGCGGAAGGGAGCAGGCGCCCGTTGAACCCCATCCACGTGGTCTTCGGCCTCAAGCTGCGCCAGGCCCGCGTCAAGCAGGGCCTTTCCGTGACGGAGCTGGCCCAGCGCAGCGGGCTTTCGGCCTCCTACATCACCGAGATCGAAAAGGGCCGCAAGTACCCCAAGGCCGACAAGATCCTGCGCCTGGCCCGGGCATTGGGGTACGACTACGACCAGCTGGTCTCCCTGCGCCTGGAGCCACCCTTCTCCTTCGTGGAGGCCGCGCTGAGCTCCCAGCTTTTGCAGCGCTTCCCCCTGGAGCTGTTCGGGGTGGACCCGGCGGCGCTGGTGGAACTGTTCACCCGCTCGCCCGGGGAGCTCAGCGCCCTGCTGCGCACCCTGGGCGAGGTGGCCCGGGGATACAATATACGCCAGGAACACCTGCTGCGGGCCACCCTGCGCTCCTTCCAGGAGCTTCACCAGAACTACCTGGAGGACGTGGAGGAGGCCGCCGAGGAGTTCCGGCGGGACAGCGGCCTGGACGGCCCGCCCGTGCCTGACGGGGCCCTGGAGAGCCTCCTTTGCCAGCGCTTCGGCTACCGGCTGGGCCACATCCCGGTGGCGCACAAGCCCGAGCTGAACGCCTACCGGGCCGTCTTCCTGCCGGGCTCGCCCCCGCAGCTTTTGCTGAACCCCGCGCTGCTGGGCCCCCAGCGCAAGTTCGTGCTGGCCCGGGAGGTGGGCTACCAGGTGCTGAAGCTCACGGAGCGGGCCCTCACCCACTCCCCGGACCGGGCCGACAGCTTCGGCCAGGTGCTCAACGACTTCAAGGCCGCGTACTTCGGCGGCTGCCTGCTCATGCCGCGCCACAAGGTGCTGGAGGACCTGCAGGCGCTCTTCGACCAGCCCCGCTGGGACGGGCAGCGGCTTCTGTCCATGCTGCAGGCCTACGACGTCACCCCGGAGACGCTGCTGTACCGGTTCAGCGAGCTGATCCCCCGCTTTTTCCAGCTGCGGGTGCACTTCCTGCGCTTCAGCGAGGTGAACGGGGCCTTCCGGCTGTACAAGTTCCTGAACATGAACGAGCTGTCGCTGCCGGCGGGCTTCGACCTGCCCGAGCACTACTGCCGGCGGTGGCTGACGGTGCGCATCATCCGGGAACTGGCCCGTACCGGCGGCGACGGGCCCATCGTGGGCGCCCAGCGCTCCCGCTTCATCCAGTCCCACAAGGAGTTCCTGTGCCTGGGCTTCGCCCGCCGGGACAACCTGCCCCCTCACCTGTACACCAGCGTCATCCTGGGGCTGCGGGTGGACGACGAGCTGCTACGCCGGGTACGCTTCGCGCAGGACCCCGCCCTTCCCCAGGGGCTGCTCAACGAGACCTGCGAGCGCTGCACCCTCAGCCCCGACGAATGCCAGGAACGGGCCGCCCCGCCCACCCGCTGGCTGCAGGAACAGGCCCAGGAGGCCCGCCAGCGGGCCCTGGAGGAACTCCTGGCGGCCCGGAACTCCAGCGCGGCTGCCGCGGCAGCAGGCGCGCCTGCTGCCGCGGCAGCCGCGCTGGAGTTCCGGGCCGCCAGGAGTTCCTCCAGGGCCCGCTGGCGGGCC
>DATCLL010000033.1:0-1728 GCA_036563935.1 Limnochordales bacterium
CGCAGCGCTCCCGGCGGCGGCCGCCGTGGCGGCCCGCCACCTGCTCCGCCAGCCACTGCCCGCGCCGGCCCGCGCCCCGCAGGCACAGTTGCCGGTGGGTGGAGTTCGCCTGGCCGGGCTGCAGCAGGTGCGCCTCCAGCCGCTCCCGGCGGGCCAGTTCATCGAGGCCGGCCAGGGCTTCGGGCCACTCGACGACCACCAGGCCCTGCTGCTCGAGGTAGTAGTCGAGGCCCAGTTCCTCGGCCAGCGCCTGCACCAGCTCGGCGGGCCGCCCCAGCAGCCGGTAGCCGTCCACGTGGAAGAGGGGCAGCCGGCCCCCCGGCACCTCCCGCACGTACAGGAAGGTGGGGCTCACCACCTCCTGCTCGTCCAACCCCAGCCCCTGCGCAATCCCTTTTACGAGGGTGGTCTTCCCGGAGCCCAGCGGGCCCACCAGCCACACCACGTCTCCCGCCTCGGCCAGCTCCCCCACCGTCACCCCGATGGCCCGGGTGTCGTCGGGGCCCCGGGAGGTCAGCTGCCACCAGGGGCCGGCCGGCTGCCCCATCAGCCCGCGCCCCGCACCACGGCCGGCGCCCCGTCGGCAGCCGCCCGCCCCGGGCGGGCCCGGGTCGTGCGGGCCTGCTGCACCAGGGCGGCAAAGAGCTGCCGCTGGGCGGGGTAGCGCTCCACCATGCACTCGGGGTGCCACTGCACCCCCAGCACGAACCGGTTCTCCCGGCTTTCGATGCCCTCCACCACCGCGTCCTTGGCCTTGGCCGACACCCGGAACTGCGGCGCCACCACCTTCACCGCCTGGTGGTGAAAGCTGTTGACCCGCACCGAGAGGGCGCCCAGGATGGCGGCCAGCTGGGTCTCCTCCTCGATGCGAACCTCGTGGCACGGGTACCATCGGGGCGCGGTCTGGTCGTGCAGAAGGGCCCGGGGCACCTGGGTGGGGATGTCCTGGTAGAGGGTTCCGCCGGCCGCCACGTTGAGCACCTGCATCCCCCGGCAGATGCCCAGCACGGGCATGTCCCGCTCCATGGCCAGCCGGGCCAGGGCCAGCTCGAAGGCGTCCCGCTCGGGGTCCACCTCTCCCAGCTGGGGCAGGGGTTCTTCGCCGAAGCGCTGGGGGTCCAGGTCGCCGCCGCCTGCCAGCACCAGCCCGTCCAGCACCTCCAGCACGGCCGCGGCGGCCTCCTCGCCGTCCAGCACGGGCACCAGCACCGGAAGCCCGCCGCCCAGTTCCACCGCCCGCACGTAGTCCCGGGTCATCCCCACCCGCACCACGCCCTTGGTGGTGAAGTGGGAGCACGTGATGCCGATGACGGGACGCTGCCCGCCCTCCATGGGCCTTCCCCGTCCCTCCCAAGCCGCCCAGGCTGCCTCACTGGCTCTCCTCGACATAGTACACCCCGCCGGGCCCGACGACCAGAAAGTCGCGGCGGACGCCGCCGCCCGGGCCGCCCTGCCCTGGGGGCCGGCCGGGCCCGCCGGGCCCGCTGAGCTCGTCCGGCTCGCCCGGTTCGCCCGGCTCGCCCGGAAGCTCCCCGTCCAGGTAGGCCCGGATCCGGCGCAGGCGTTCCTGGCGGGCCTGCCAGGCCCGCTGCGCCTCGGCCAGCCCCACGGGGACGAACCGCACCAGCTCCCCCGGCCGCACCTGGGCGGCGGCGTCCAGGTCGGCCCGGATGACGGTGGCGATGCGGGCGTAGCCCCCTGTAGTCTGGCGCTCCGCCAGCAGCACGA
>DATCLL010000034.1:0-3722 GCA_036563935.1 Limnochordales bacterium
CCACGTAGCGGCCGTAGCTGGGCATCCACACCTCGGGGTCGTACTTCTTGGCTGCCGCGAAGCCCACGTCGGCGGTGCACATCTGCACCACCCGGTACGGAAGTTCCAGGCGGCGCAGGATGTCGCAGGCGTCCTCCACCAGGCTTTCCAGTTCGTCGTAGGAGGTCTCGGGCAGCACGAACTTCACCAGTTCCACCTTATTGAACTGGTGCTGCCGGATGAGCCCTCGGGTGTCCCGCCCGTACGCCCCGGCCTCGGCGCGGAAGCAGGCGGAGTAGGCCACGTACTTCAGGGGCAGCTGCGAAGCCTCCAGCACCTCGTCCCTGTGCAAATTGGTGACGGGCACCTCGGCGGTGGGGATGAGGTACAGCTCGGCTCCCTCGCACTTGAACATGTCCTCGGCGAACTTGGGCAGCTGGGCCGTGCCCACCATGCTCTGGCGGTTGACCAGGAAGGGCGGGAACACCTCCACGTAGCCGTGCTCCTGGGTGTGCACGTCCAGCATGAAGTTGATGAGGGCCCGCTCCAGCCGGGCGCCGGCGCCCTTGCTGACGCAAAACCGGGCCCCGGCCACCTTGGCGGCCCGCTGGAAGTCCAGGATCCCCAGCTGCTCCCCCAGTTCCCAGTGGGGCTTGGGGTCGAAGGCGAACCGGCGGGGTTCCCCCCACCGGCGCACCTCCACGTTGTCCGCCTCGCTGGCCCCCTCGGGGACCGAGGGGTGGGGGATGTTGGGAAGGCGCAGCAGCATGTCCTGCAGGCGCTGTTCCAGCTCCCGGGCCTGCTGCTCCAGCTCCCGCAGCCGCTCGCCCAGTTCCCGCACCTCCGCGGCCTGCGCCTCCGCCCGGGCGTGGTCCCCCTCCCGGCGCAGGCGCCCGATGGCCTCGGAGCGGGAGCGCCGCAGGGCCCGCAGCTCGTCCAGCCGGCTTTGGGTCTGCCGCCACAGCCGGTCTGTCTCCAGCAGGTCGTCCAGCTGTCCTTCCGGCTCACCCCGGCGGCGCAGGGCCTGTCGCACCACGTCGGGGTGGGCTCGCACGAACTTCAGATCCAGCATCCGGGTCCGCCTCCTGCCCGCTTGGCTGCCCGGCCGCCCGCACGGGCCAGGGCAAGGGCATTGTAAAAGCCGGCACGTCCCCCCCACAACAGGCCCCGTGCCCCCCACACGAACAGGCCCAGGGCCGCCGCCCGCAGGGCAGCGGAGACCAGCATGACGGGAACCATCCCCGTGTAGCCGGCCAGCCACGTGCCCACCAGCGGCCCTGCGGCGCTGGCCACCCCCACGCCCATGTTGAACATCCCCACCCGGGACGCCCTTCCCTCCCGGGGCGTCACCTCCAGCAGGTGGTGCAGGACGGCCAGGTTGTAGCCGGCCCAGGCGTAGCCGGCGTAGAGGTTCAAGGCCACCACCCACCACGGCCCCGGAGCCAGCGCCCACAGCACGGGCACCAGGCTGCAGGCCGCGCCCGACACGGCCAGCACCGCAGCCCCGCCCTGCCGGTCCAGGCGGCGGCCCCAGGCCCGCTGCCCCAGGATGGTGGTAAGGATGGTGGCGCCGTTGGCCAGGCCCCACTGGGCAGGGGTTCCGTGCAGCTGCCGGGTGAAGTGGACGGGAAAGAGGGGCACGGGCAGGTTCACCGCGAAGTTCCACAGCACCGAGGTGGCCGCAAACCACGTGAACGGCCGCTGCAGGGCAGGGGCGCCGGGGCCGCCGCCGGCAGCGGGGTGAACCGCACCGGCCCGGGCCGCGCGGTCGGCGCCCGCCACCGAGGGGCCGGTCTGCCGCGACGGCGGGCGCAACCGGCTTCCCGGCCCCGGCCACGGCCCCGGCTGCCCCTGCACCGGCACAGCCGCCAGGGAGGCCAGCAGGCCGGTCAGGGCTGCGGCGCCGAACAGCCACGCGTAGCCGCGCGGGTAGCCCAGCTCGGCCAGGTAACCGGCGGCGACGGTGCCGGCCAGGGCCGTCAGGTTGGCCAGCACGTTGCGCCAGGCCAGGTAGGCCCCCCGCCACCGGCGGTGGGTCAGGTCGGCCAGCAGGGAGGTCCAGGCCGGCGTCGCGGCGGCCACGCAGGCCGCCCGCAGCGCCAGCAGTATCAGGAACCAGCGTATCAGCCCCTGCGGGTGGCCCGGCCACCACCAGGGCAGCACGGCCAGGGCCGCCCACAAAAGCCGCGAGGGGAGGCTTCCGGCCAGCCACAGGGCCTTGCGCAGCGCGGGCCGCCGGTCGGCCACCCACCCGAAGGGAACCTGCAGGAGGTTCGCCACCAGCGCCGGCACCGCGGCCGCCAGGCTCACCTCGGGCGGCCCTCCGCCGGCGGCCAGCACGAACAGGCCCACGTACGGCAACGCCAGGTTGTCGCTGGCGGCCCCCAGGGTGCCCTCCAGAGTGCTCCACCCCAGGGACCGCCGCCAGGGACTGGCCCGCCGGCGGCGCCCGGCCGCCGGCCGGGTGTCGTCCACCCGGCGGCTCAGGCCGGTTTGGCCTGCCCCCCGCCTGCCCACCCGGGTTCCCGTAGGCTCACCTCACCACAGCCGGCCCCGGTAGATGGGGAACGCCGCGCACAGTTCCGCCACCTCCTGCCGGATGCGGCGCCGGCGGGCCTCGTCGGCAGGGTGGCTGAGAACCTCGTCGATGAAGGCGGCGATGCGGAGCATCTCCGGCTCCCGCATGCCCCTGGTGGTGACGGCCGGCGTGCCGATGCGGATGCCGCTGGCCACCGTGGGCGGGTGGGGGTCGAAGGGGATGGCGTTCTTGTTGACGGTGAGCCCTGCCTCGTCCAGAAGCTGCTCGGCCTGCTTGCCGGTGAGGTGGCGGGAGCGGTGCACGTCCACCAGCATCAGGTGGTTGTCGGTGCCGCCCGAGACCAGGCGGAAGCCCCGCTCCGCCAGCGCGTCGGCCAGAGCCCGGGCGTTGCGCACGATCTGCTCCTGGTAGGCCCGGAAGCCGTCGCTCTGGGCCTCCTTCAGGGCCACCGCCTTGGCCGCGATGACGTGCATGAGGGGGCCGCCCTGGGTTCCCGGGAAGACGGCCCGGTCGACGGCCTTCGCCCAGTCCTGCTGGCACAAGATGAGCCCGCCCCGGGGACCCCGCAGGGTTTTGTGGGTGGTGGTGGTGACGAACTGGCTGTGGGGGATGGGGCTCGGGTGCAGCCCGGCGGCCACCAGGCCGGCGATGTGGGCCATGTCCACCATCAACAGCGCGCCCACCTCGTCCGCGATGGCCCGGAAGGCCTCAAAGTCGATGGTGCGCGGATAGGCGCTGGCGCCAGCCACGATGAGCTTGGGCCGGTGCTGGCGGGCCAGCTCCCGCACCTGGTCGTAGTCGATGCGCTCCGTCTCGGGGTGCACGCCGTAGTGGACGAACCGAAACCAGTGGCCCGACAGGTTCACCGGGCTGCCGTGGGTGAGGTGGCCGCCGTGGGAGAGGTTCATCCCCAGCACGGTGTCGCCGGGCTGCAGGGCCGCGTAGTAGACGGCGGCGTTGGCCTGGGCGCCCGAGTGGGGCTGCACGTTGGCGTGGTCGGCGCCGAACAGCGCCCGGGCCCGCTCGATGGCCAGGCGCTCCACGATGTCCACGTACTCGCAGCCGCCGTAGTAGCGCCGGCCCGGCAGCCCCTCGGCGTACTTGTTGGTCATCACGCAGCCCTGGGCCCGCATGACGGCCGGGCTGGCATAGTTCTCGGAAGCGATGAGCTCCAGGCGCTGCTCCTGGCGCTGCTGCTCCAGGT
>DATCLL010000035.1:0-2162 GCA_036563935.1 Limnochordales bacterium
GGAGCGGGTGCGGGAGTTCAGCGAGTTCGTGGAACAGCAGCAGCTGCCCGCCCTGCAGCCGCCGGCAGCCGAACCCATCACCGTCAGCTACCAGGACTCCTGCCACCTGCGCCATGTCGCCCGCCTGCAGCAGGCTCCTCGCCGCCTTCTGGCTCGCATCCCCGGCGTACGCCTCAAGGAGCTGCCCGGAGCCGACACCTGCTGCGGCGCGGGCGGTGCCTACTGGCTGACCGAGCCGGGCATGAGCCTGGCCCTCATGCGGGAGAAGATGGGGCAGGTGGCCCGGGTGGGAGCGGAGGTGCTGGTGGTCTCCAATCCCCCCTGCCAGTTGCAGCTGTTGCGGGCCGCCCGCCAGGGCGCAGGCGCCTGGCGCGTCCTGCACATCGCCGAGCTCCTGGCCCGGGCCTTGCCCGGTGTTGAACCCGAACGGGGAGAGTGAGAAGTCTGTGCCGCAAGACCGGGAACGTCTGGTGTCGGAGCTGGCGGCCATGGTGGGCCCGGAGCACGTGCTGGCCGACCCGGCTGCCCTGCCCTGGTTCGGGCGAGATGCGCTCAGCCGGTATCGGGGCGGCGGGGTGCTGGAGAGGCTCGGGCGGCCTCCCGTAGCCGTGGTGCGGCCCGGCGATGCCACGCAGGTGGCCCTGGTGGTAGCCTGGGCCCGCCGCCGGGGGCTGGCCGTGGTGGCCCGGGGAGGCGGCACCGGGGTGATGGGCGGCGCCGTGCCCACCCGGGAGGCCGTGGTGGTGGACCTGGGCCGCATGGACCGGGTGGAGGTGGACGAGGAGGAGATGGTGGCAGTGGCCGGGGCTGGAGCGCCCCTGGCCCGGGTGGCGCAGGCGGCCGAGGCCGCCGGGCTTCTGTTCCCCCATGACCCGTGGAGCCTTTCCATGGCCACCGTGGGCGGCGCCATCTCCACCGACGGCATGGGGTACCTGTACGGCCGGTACGGCACCATGGGCGAGCTGGTGGTGGCCCTGGAGGTGGTGCTGGCCGACGGGACTGTCTGGCAGACGCCCCGCGTTCCCACCGGCCCGTGCGGGCCGGACCTGGTGCGGCTGTTCGCCGGCGCCCAGGGCACCTTTGGCATCATCACCCGGGCCGTGCTGCGCCTTTACCCGGCCCCGGAACGGCGCATCTTCGCGGCCTGGCGCTTTTCTACCTTCGCCGCCGGCTTTCAGGGCGTGCAGATGCTCCTGCGGTCCGGCGTGGCCCCTGCGCTGCTGGACCTGTCCGACTCCGGGCCCTCCCGGGATGTGCTGGACGACCAGGAGCAGGCACCGGCAAGCCCGGGGCCAGGCACGGGCAGGCTCCCGCCCCGGGACGCCGGCGGGCACCATCGGGAGATCTCCACCCTCTGCCTGGGCTTTTTTGGCCTGGAGGGCGAGGCTCAGTCCCAGTGGCAGCGGGCCTGCTCGGTGCTGGCGGCCGCGGGTGGGCAGGAGCTGGGCAGCGGGCCGGCGGAGGAGTACTGGCGCCGCCGTCATGCCCTGGCCGAGCGGTGGCGCAGGCTCATCTGGGAAACGCGCAGCCTGCAGGCGCTGGACGAGTACAGCACGGGGTTCGAGTACCTGAACGTGGCCCTGCCCGCCCGCCAGGTGCTCCCGTTTCGGGAGAGGGCGCTGGAGATGGCCCGGCGCACCCCCGGGGTGGTGGCGGGGGAGACCGGGTTGTGGGGGCGGCCCGAGATCTTCTCCCTGGTGCTGTTCGAAGCGGACGGGCCGGCAGGCGGGGTGCGGTCGCCCGGCCGCCTGCTCGGGCTGGTAGATGAGCTGTTGCGGCTGTGCCAGCGCATGGGCGGCAGCATGGAGGCCATCCACGGGGCCGGGCTGCGGTGGAGGCACCTGCTGCAGGGGGAGTGGGGGGCGGGGCTGGAGGTTCTGCACCGTATCAAACGCGCGCTGGATCCTCACGGGGTGCTGAACCCCGGCAAGTGGGGCGAGGAGCCGGAGGAGGGCCCTTGAGGGGGTGCCGGGGGGTGCCGGCGCGCCTCGAAAAGCCTGTTTCGTTCTCCGAGGACCGGCCCCGGGGACCGCAGAACCCATAGGTGGGGGCCGGCGGGTCCCGCCGCCGGCCGCAACGGGGGATACGCTGCGTCAAGGGGGATGTGAGCCAGATGGCTGAAGCCGCTTACAGTCCGGGCCTGGAGGGTGTCATCGCCACCA
>DATCLL010000036.1:0-4332 GCA_036563935.1 Limnochordales bacterium
CCCGCCCGAAGGGCCCGCTCCAGGGTTTGGACCCCCACCGGGCCGCCGCCCACCAGGACGGCCCGAAGCCGGCTGTCCAGGCGCCCGGACTGCGGCAGCGCCTGAAGCAGCCGCACCAGCATGGTGCCCACCAGGGAAAGAAGCGTGATGTCCTGCTCCCGAAGCGCCCGCAGCACCGCCTCCTCGTCGAAGCGGCGGTGCACCACGGCCGTGGTGCCGTAGATGACGCTGCGGAGCAGGATGGCCAGTCCGCCCACGTGAAAGAGGGGCAGGCACGCCAGCCACCGGTCGTCGGCGTGCACGCCCAGGTTCAGCCCGCTGGCGACGGCGCTCCACCAGTGGTTGGCGAAGGTGAGCAGGACACCCTTGGGATGCCCCGTGGTGCCCGAGGTGTACATGAGGGTGAACGGCCGCTCCAGCTCCACCACCTCGCCGCCGGGCGGTGGGGCCTGCACCCCGGGCGCAGGGCCGCCGAGCTCGCCCGCAGCCACAGCCTGCTGCACCACGCCCTGCTCCGCCAGAACCGCCAGGGCCTGGCGGGCCAGCTCTTTCGTCTCCGCGTCGAAGACCAGAAGCTGCGGGCGCGCGTCGGCCAGCTGCCAGGCCAGCTCCGGCGCCGAAAGGCGCACGTTCAGCGGCACCAGCACCGCACCCAGCCGGGCAACCCCGAAGACCAGTTCCACGAAGGCGGGGCCGTTGGCCGCCAGCAGCGCCACCCGGTCGCCCGGCCGCACGCCCAGCCGGCTCAACCGGGAGGCCACAGCCGCCGCACGCCGGTCCAGCTCCCGGAAGGTCCACGCGCCGTCCTCGAAGAGCACCGCCACCCGGTCGCCCATCTGGGCCGCCCGGTACGCCAGCCACTCGGGCAGCTCGGCCATGTCCCCCTCACCTGCCCAGCACGAAGCTCAAGGCCAGAAGGGCGCTGAAGGCCAGGTGCAGGCGGCTTGTTCCCTTGAGCGTCGCGTTCAGGGCACGGCCCTGCTGGGTGAACACCTGGCGCACCGTATCGGCCGCCCACGGGAGCGAAAGCAGCGGAAGCCAGAAGGCCGGCCCCAGCTCTCCCATGCGCCACAGCGCCGCCCACAGGCCGTACGCCGCGGCCACCAGCACCACATACTCCACCCGGGTTCCCCGCACTCCCAGCCGCACGGCCAGGGTGCGCTTGCCGCTGGCCCGATCCTGTTCCAGGTCCCGCAGGTTGTTTACCACCAGGATGGCGGTCACCGTGCAGCCCACGGCAGCGCCGGCCACCAGCGCCGACGCCGGCCACTGGCCGGCGTGCACGTAGACGGTGCCCCCCACCGCCACCACCCCGAAGAAGAGGAACACCATCACGTCACCCAGGCCGTGGTAGCCCAGGGGCCAGGGCCCCGCGGTGTACAGAACCCCGGCCGCGATGGCCAGCGCGCCGATGACCACCACCGGCCAGCCCCCCACCCGGGCCAGGTAGGCCCCCAGCAGCACGGCCCCCGCGAAGACGGTCAGCGTCCCCCGGGCCACCTGCGCCTCGGACAGAAGACCCGTCTGGGTCACCCGGGTCGGGCCCAGGCGCCCTTCCCGGTCGGCCCCCTTGCGGTAGTCGAAGAGGTCGTTGGCGAAGTTGGTGCCGATCTGGATGAGCAGCGACGCCGCCAGGGCCGCCAGGAACACATCGGCCCGCGCCGCGCCCCTGGCCGCCGCCATGGCCGTGCCCACCAGCACCGGCGCCACCGCGGCGGAAAGGGTGGGAATGCGTGCGGCCAGCACCCAGGCCCGCCACGGCGGGCCGGGCCGCACATGGGCCTGCGGCCCGGCCCGGCCGGCGGCTTGCCCGGCGGCCGGCTCAGGGGAAGCGGGGGAACCGGGAGAAGTCGGGCTTGCGCTTTTCCAGGAAGGCATTGCGTCCCTCTTTGGCCTCCTCGGTCAGGTAGTACAGCAGCGTGGCATTGCCCGCCAGCTCCTGAAGCCCGGCCAGGCCGTCCTGGTCCGCGTGGAAGGCCGCCTTCAGCACCCGCAGGGCGGTCGGGCTCAGCTCCAGCATCCGCCGGGCCCACTTCACCGTCTCCTCTTCCAGCTGGGCCAGGGGCACCACCGCGTTGACCAGGCCCATCTCCAGGGCCTCCTGGGCGGTGTACCGCCGGCACAAGAACCAGATCTCCTTCGCCTTCTTTACCCCCACCGTGCGGGCCAGAAGGCCGGCGCCGTACCCGCCGTCGAAGCTGCCCACCATGGGCCCAGCCTGGCCGAAGATGGCGTTGTCGGCGGCGATGGTGAGGTCGCACACCAGCGCCAGGACGTTGCCGCCCCCGATGCACCAGCCGGCCACCATGGCGATGACCGGCTTGGGCAGCGACCGGATCTGGCGCTGCAGGTCCAGCACATTGAGCCGGGGAACGCCGTCGTCACCCACGTAGCCCCCTTCGCCCCGGTGGCGCTGGTCGCCGCCCGAGCAGAAGGCCTCCGTCCCGGCCCCCGTCAGGATGACCACACCCACCTCCCGGTCGTCCCGGGCTGCCGCAAAGGCATCCATGAGCTCCATCACCGTCTCGGGACGAAAGGCGTTGCGCACGTGGGGCCGGTTGATGGTGATCTTGGCCATCCCCTCGGCCGTCTCGTACAGGATGTCCTGGTAGCGGCGGGTCGCCTTCCACGCCACCGCCACGGCTTTCACTCCCCCTTCGCTGCCTTTGCCTCTGCCTCTGCCTCTGCCGCCGTCTGGGCCCCTGCCTGTACCCCGTCCCCGCCCCCACCCCCGGCCTGCTCCAGCTGCTGCCAGAAGGCTGCCACCACCCGGGCGTAGGTCCGGGGCCGCTCCAGGTGCACCGAATGTCCCGCCCCGGCCACCACCACCCGCCGGGCGGCCACCATGCGCTGCTGCATCTGCTCGGCCAGCTGGCAGTATTTGGAGTCCTCCTGGCCCGACACCAGCAGCACCGGCAGCAGCAGTTGCTGCAGGCGCTCCCACAGGGGCTGCTGGGAGCCTGCCCCCATCCCCCTCAGACAGGCGGCCAGGGCCCGAGGGTCGTGGGACCGGCGCACCCGCTCCAGGCGCCGTCGACGGCGCGCACCCATGCGGGCCCGTCCGGCAAACAGCGGCTGCCGGTCCCACCGGGCAAAGAACGCCGGCAGGCCCTGCTCCTCCAGCAAGCGGGCCCACCGGCCGTCCTCCTCCCGGCGCCTGCGCCGCTCCTCCTCATCCGCAAGGCCCGGGCTTGCGCTTTCCAGAACCAGGCTCGCCCACCGCGCCGGCCAGTTCAGGGCCGCATGCAGCGCCAGGCGCCCTCCCATGGAGTAGCCCACCAGGTGGGTTTTCCCCAGCCCCAGGCTGTCCACCAGGGCCGCCAGGTCGGCCGCCACCTCTTCCAGGCGCCAGCGGCCGTTGTCGGGCGGCGCCGGCGTGCGGCCGTGCCCCGGAAGGTCGACGGCCACCACCGTGCGGCTGCCGGCCAGCAGGCGGGCGACCTCAGCCCACAGCTCGCCCGATCCCCCGAACCCGTGCACCAGAAGCGCCGGGATGGCCGGCTTCAGGGCCGCCGTCTGGGGCTCGAAAAGCCGCACGAAGTAGCCAAGGCCCCGAACCGGGCAGACAACAGCCCGCACGCCTACCCGGGCGCCCGCCCTCACGGGCCCTGCGCCACCCTGCACCACCCTGCACCTACCCCTGCACCCGCCCCTGCACCGCCCGGGCCACCGCCTCCCACACCTGCTGGTGCAGCTCCACGTTGCGGCGGCGGTCCGTGCGCAGCTCCACCACGTGCAGGCCCCCCTCCTGCACCCCCCGCCGCACCGCGCTGCGGAATTGCTCCCATCCGGCCGCGGGCACAAACCTGCCCCCGTACATCTCCACCACGTGCCGGAACTCCAGGCCGGTGGGGGTGCCGAACAGCGGCTCGAAGGGTTCGGCGTGGCGCAGGTGGGGAAGGAAGTGGAAGATGCCGCCGCCGTCGTTGTTCACCAGCACCACGGTGAGGGAGAGCTGGTGCAGCCGGGCCGCCAGGAGGCCGTTCTGGTCGTGGTAGAAGGAGAGGTCGCCGATGACCAGCACCACCGGCCCCACCCGGGCCGCCGCCACGCCCAGGGCGGTGGAGACGACGCCGTCGATGCCGCTGGCCCCCCGGTTGGCCAGGCAGCGCAGGGGGCCGTCCTGCGGAGCCAGGAAGCTGTCCAGGTCCCGGACGGGCATGCTGTTGCCGGCCACCAGCACCGCACCGCGGGGCAGGCAGGCGGCCAGCTCCGGGAAGACCCTTCCCTCGAAAGGCTCCGCCATGCGCTCCAGGGCCCGCTCCCACGCCTGCCGGGCCAGGCGCTCCAGCTCCAGCCACCGCTCCGCCCACTGCCGGCGGGCCTGCCGTC
>DATCLL010000037.1:0-8432 GCA_036563935.1 Limnochordales bacterium
GTCTGCAAAAAGCCGTCTACCTTAAGCCCGCCCTGCACCGCCTGGATGCCCAGCCCGTCGGGGTCGAAGCCGGAAAAGGAAGGCCGTCGGCCCACGGCCACCAGCACCGCCTCGCCCTCGGCGCTGCCCGCCGCCCCCGTCCCGTCCCGGTACAGCACTCGCTTGGGCGGCCCCCACGGGCCGTCCTCCCCGGTGCCCGCCACCGCCTGCACCGCCTCCACCCGCACCCCCGTGCGCACCTCCACACCGGCCCGGCGCAGGCTCTGGGCCAGCCGGCGGCCCAGTTCGGCGTCCGCCATGGGCAGGAGGCCCGGCAAAAGCTCCAGCACCGTCACCCGGCTTCCGAAGGCGGCGAAGATGCTGGCGAACTCACACCCCACGATCCCGCCCCCGATGACCACCAGGCGGGCGGGAAGGCTTTGGGCCTGCAGGATGCCGTCGCTATCCACGACCCCGGGCAACTCCATGCCCGGGATGGGAAGCCGGGAAGCCAGCGAGCCGGTGGCCAGGATGAGCCGGCGGGGTCGAAAGAGGCCCTCCCCCGCCACCTGCACGGTGCCGTCCGCCCGCACCTGGCCTTCGCCCCGGACCACCCGCACCCGGTTGGCCACCATGAGCTGCCCCAGGCCCCCCACCAGGGTGGCCGTCACCTCCCGCTGGCGGGCCATGACCCGGGCAAAGTCCAGGCGCACGTTGTCCGCCGCCACGCCGAACTCCGCCGCCCGGTTCAACAGCCGCCACAGGTGGGCGCTTCGGGCCATGGCCTTGGTGGGGATGCAGCCCCGGTTCAGGCAGACGCCCCCCAGGCGGTCCTTTTCCACCAGCACCACCGAAAGCCCCAGCTGCGCCGCCCGGATGGCCGCCGCGTAGCCGCCGGGCCCTCCCCCCAGCACCAGCAGGTCCACCGCCTGCTCCCGGTCGGGGGAAGCCTGCGGCTCGCCCGTCCCCGCCAGCTCTTGTGCCTCTGGCACGCGCGTTCGGCCTCCCTCTCCCCTAGTCCTAGTCCACGTCGAACAGGCTCTCCCGCTCCGACGGCGGAACCGGCTGGCGCTGGCGGATGAGCTGCTTTAAGGTTCGGCGACCCTTGCGCTCCCCGATCATCACCGCGCCCACCAGGCGCCCTTCCAGGAAGAACAGCCGGCGGTAGTTCCCCGTCGCCTCGTCCAGCCGGGAGATGGCCTCCAGGCCCGGGTGGTCCTCGGGCGTCATGCCCAGCACGTACAGGGTCGAGTCGAAGAGGGTGCTGGTGTAGCTGGGCACCTCCGCCAGCGCCTGCCGGCGGCCCAGCATGTTGGCCGCGGCCACCTGCCCGTGGGTGGTCGCGTTGTCCCAGGTGCCCATGGTGTGGTGGCGGCCCACGAAGGTGTCGAAGAACTCCGCCACGTCCCCGGCGGCATAGATCCCCGGCACCTCCGTCTCCAGGAACTCGTTGGTCACCACCCCCTTGCGCACCGGCACGCCGGAACCCTCCAGAAACTGCGTGTGCAGGGTCAGACCCAGCCCGCAGCCCACCAGCTGCGCCTCCACGGTGCGGCCGGAGGTGGTCACCACCCCCGAGACGGCGCCGTCCTTCACCAGCACCCGGGCCACCTCTTCGCCGTAGATGACCTCCACCCCGTGGCGGCGGGCGATGCGGTCCACCAGCTGCCCGCCCGGCTCATCCAGTATGCGCCGCAAAAACCGCGGCCCCCGGATGAGCCACACCACCTCCAGGCCCCGGCGGCGCAGGCCCTCGGTGAGCTCGTAGGCGATGTAGCTGCCCCCCACGGTGACGGCCCGCCGGGCCCGCTGCGCCTGCTCGATGATGGCCCGGGTGTCGCCCAGGGTCTGGAAGTAGACGATACCCACCGGGTTCGACTCCGTGCCCGGCACCGACAGGGCATTGGGCCGGCCCCCGCTGGCCACCAGCAGGCGGTCGTAGGGCAGCGCCTCGCCGGTGTCGGTGAGCACCACCCGCTCCTCGGGCACCACCCGCACGGCCCGCACGCCCAGCCGCAGGTCGTAGCCCGCCTTGCGGTGGTGGTCCGGCGAGCGCATGAACACCTTGCCCTCGGGGATCTCGCCCCGCAAAAGCCGGGGCAGGGCCACCCGGTTGTAGAGGGGGTACGGTTCCTGGGCCACCACGGTGACGTGTACGGACGAATCCAGCTTCCGGATGGTCTCGGCAGCCATGGTGCCGGCGATGCCGTTGCCGATGACGACCACCCGTCGCACCTCGCCGGTCGGGTTCAACGGGTGCGACGCTCCCTTCCGTGCGGCGCAAGGCCAGGATGACGGCTGCACCTTCGAGGCAGGCGGGCAGCTTCCTCCCTGCCGGGCCGTTCAGCGGCCGGCGGGGGTTTCGCCGGCGCCCGCGCCCGCGGGGGCACCCGACGCCGGAGCCGGCGGGTGCCAGGGATGCTCCGGGCAGCCGCTGAGCCAGTTGGCCTGGCGGGCCAGCACGAACAGGAGGTCCGACAGGCGGTTCAGGAAAGCCACAACCTCGCCCCGCACGTCCCCGGCCTGCCGCGCCAGGCTCACCACCCGCCGCTCGGCCCGCCGGGCCACGGCGCGGGCCACGTGCAGCGCGGCGGCCGCCGGGCAGCCACCCGGCAGCACGAAGTGGGTCAGGGGCGGCAGCTTTTGCTCCACCCGGTCGATCTCCTGCTCCAGCCAGGCCACGTCCGCCTCGCCGATGCGGGGCAGCCGGCCTGCCGGCGGGCCATCCCCCTGCTGGCGCATGCCCGACCGGCCGCCGGCCCGCGCCAGCTCCGCCCCCACCACGAACAGCCGCTCCTGCACCGCCGCCAGCACGCACTCCGCGGCCGCCAGCCGGCTATCCTGCCGGCACAGGCACCGCGCCCAGCCCAGGTGGGCGTTGAGCTCGTCCACCGCCCCGTAGGCTTCCACCCGAGGGTCGTCCTTGTACGCCCGCCCCGGGCCCAGAAGGCCTGTGGTGCCGTCGTCGCCGGTGCGGGTGTAGATGCGGGGGCGTCCGGGCCCGCCTGCCGCACCCGCCTGCGCGCCCGGGGATGGCGAACTCATCGGCCGGGGGCCACCTCGCCCAGCCGCCCCGCCACCACCGGCAGCTGCAGCACCCGGTCGCCCCGGCGCACCTCCAGCACCACCAGCTCGCCGGCCGAGACGGCGGCCAGCCGGCGGCGCAGGCCGTCGAAGCCCTCCACCGGCTTGCCGTCCATGGACAGGATCACGTCCAGGGGCTGCAGGCCTGCCCGGTCGGCGGGGCCTCCCGGAGTCACCGACAGCACCAGGGCTCCCAGGGAGGCCTCCCGTCCGGGGCCTGGCTCCTCCAGCCACAGGTTCACCGCCGCGATGCCCAGCCAGGCGCCGGCCACCGTTCCCGTGCGGCTGAAACGGGCAAGCAGCTGCGCGGCCGCCCGCGCGGGTACGGCAAACCCGATTCCCTGGGCGCCCGCCAGCACGGCGGTGTTGATGCCCACCACCCGGCCCTCGCTGTCCACCAGCGGCCCGCCGGAGTTTCCGGGGTTGATGGAGGCGTCGGTCTGGATGAGCCCCTCCATGAGACCGTAGGGGGTTCGCAGGCTGCGGTTGAGCGCGCTCACCACGCCCGCCGTGACCGTGGTCTGCAGGCCCAGGGGGTTGCCGATGGCCACCACCAGCTGCCCCACCTGCAGGCGGTCCGAGTCCCCCAGCTCGGCGGCCGGAAGCGAATCGGCCTGCACCTTCAGCAGGGCCAGGTCGTTGCGCGCGTCGTCGCCCAGCACCCGGGCCGGCAGCCGCCGCCCGTCCTGCAGGATGACGAAGACGTTGCGGGCGGCACCCACCACGTGCCGGTTGGTGAGAACCAGGCCCGAGGGCTCCACCACCACGCCCGATCCCGTGCCCTGCGCGAAGGGGAACCACGCCGGCGGGCCCGGCTCGGCCCGGGTCGAGATGCCCACCACGGCGGGCGCGGCCCGGCGCACCGCCCGGGTGACCGCCTGGGAGAACGGATCGTCGCGCGGCTCGTTGCGGGGCTGTGCGCCCTGCTCCACCGGGGATCCCCCCCGCCCGGGCGTCAGGCTGCGGCCGAAGGGCGCCCTCCGTCCGGGTATTTGACTTTATTTGACCTTCGTGAGCATTATACGGCACCGGGCCACCCCGGTCAACGAGCGGCGGGGCCCCTCCAGGACCGCCCGCCGCCCGCGCAGAAGGGCATAACGGCACGGCAGCGGGGGAAGCCTTTCAGCGGATGGAATGCCACAGGCCATGAACCATGCCCGGGTCCGGCACCCGGAGCCGGACACAGGGGAAGAGATGCTGTTCATCCTCAACCCGGTGGCAGGCCACGGCCGCTCCCGGCGGGCCCTGGACCGCCTGCGCCAGGCTATGGAAAAAGCGCCGGCCCCGGGCCTCAGCCGGCCCCGCATGCGCCCTGTGGTCTGGGAGACCGGCCGCCCCGGCCACGCCCGGGAGCTGGCGGCCCGGGCCGCGCAGGAGGGGTTCGCCCGCATCGTGGCGGTGGGAGGGGACGGCACGGTGCACGAGGTCATCAACGGCCTCATGGACGCCGGCACCGGCCTCGCCTCCCGGGTGCTTTTGGGCATCGTCCCGGCCGGGTCGGGCAACGATTTCGCCCGCAACCTGGGCCTGCCCGCGGACGCCGGCGCCATGGCGCCCATCCTCATGGGGAGCCAGTGGGCCGAGGTGGACGTGGGGCGGGTCAACGGCCGCCATTTCGCCAACCTGGCGGGGGTGGGGTTCGACGCGGAGGTGGCCGAGTGGGCCAACCGGGTGCCCAAGTTCGTCCCCGGCACCTTCACCTACCTGGCGGGCGTGCTGGTGGTCCTGGCCGGCTACCGCAACGCCCGGGTGGAGCTGGAGCTGGACGGCCTGCGGCTTGCCCGGCGGGCCTTCCTGGTGGCGGTGGGCAACGGACCGGCCTACGCCGGCGGCATGCGCATGTGCCCGGGCGCGGACATGGGTGACGGCCGCTTTCGGGTGGTGGTGTGCGGCGACCTGCGGCGCACCGAGATCCTGCGGCTTTTACCCACCATCTACCACGGCGGGCACGTGCGCCATCCCAAGGTGGAGGTGTTCGACGTGGCCCGCCTGACGCTCGAGGCGGAACGGCCCCTCACCGTACACGCCGACGGCGAGTCGGTGGGGACCACCCCGGCCTCCTTCCAGGTGGTGGCCGGGGCCCTGCGGGTGCTGGGCGCCCGCCCCTCTCCCCGTTCCCACCAGCAGGTCCTCCCGGAGGGCAGCGCCAGGCCCGCCGGGCTTCCGGCCTGAGTAGGGGCCGCGTGGGTGCCGCCCTGGCTGTGGTGGGTGCTGGCAGGCCTGCTGATCGGCCTTCTGGGGATGCTGCCGGCGCTGGCGCCGCTGCGGGGCGGCGTGGCGATCCGCCTCACCGTCTCCCCCCCGCCGAACGCCCTTCTGCCGGAGGCACGCCGCAACCCGGACAGCGCCGAAGCACCGCCCGCCGGGGGTGTGGCCGGAATCCTGGGCGTGCGCCTGCACGGCCGCTACCTGGGGGTGCGGGTGCAGGCCGCGCTGGTAGCCGCCTGCCCGGGACACCTCCTCGCGTGGCAGCTGCGCCTGCACGCAGGGGCCGGACGGCTGCACCTGAAGCGGGCATGGCGGCTGCGGGGACGGATGGCGGCCCCGGAGCTGGCAGCGGTGCGGCCCGCCTGGCAGCGGGTGCGTCAGGCGGTAGCTTTGGTGCGTACACGGGGGGCCCTGCAGGCGGCGGCCGCAACCTTCGCTGCCGTGGTGCTGTCCCGGGTGGCGTGGAAGGCGCTGCACGCCCGGCTGCAGGTGGGCCTGGGAGACGCCATGGCCACCGGGCTTGCCTGTTCCGCCCTGCAGGCAGGCATGGCAGCCGGTTGGGCCCGGTTGCCCGGCCCCGCCAGGGCGGCCGCCCGGGCCCTGGCGGTGACGGTGGTTCCCCGCTTCGGGCCGGCGGGCCTGCACGCCAGGGCCGTGGCCGACGGCAGCCTGCGGGGCGGCTGGATACCCCTGGCCATCGGGGCAGCCCTGTTGCGGGCCGGCCGCCTCACCGGGCGGCCGCGGGCCCGGCGGGGCGTTCAGGCGGCCAGGGCCACCAGGGCCCTGGCGTAGATGCGGGCCAGCTGGAACAGGTGTTCCAGGCTGATGTGCTCGTCCGGCTCGTGGGGGATGACTGCGGTGCGCAGGGGAAAGCTGGGGCCGTAGCCCACCGCGTTGGGCAAGAGGCGCGCGTAGGTTCCGCCGCCGATGGCCAGCGGGCCCAGGTCGTCCCCCGCCTCCTCCCGGTACACCTGAAGGAGGGTGCGCACCAGGGGGCTGTCCGGGTCCACGGAGTGGGGCGGGTCGTCCTGGACGTCCCCCACCGCAAAGCCCGCCTCGCCGGCGGTGCGGGCGGCGGAAGCCACGATGCCCGCCGCGTCCCGTTCGGCCACAGGGTAGCGGATGTCGAAGACGGCCCGGATGTGGCCGTGCTCCCAGCGCAGCACCCCCAGGTTGCAGGTGAGCAGGCCCGAGATGTCGTCCTGCCGGGCGATGCCCAGGCCCCGGCCGTACACCTCCAGCCCCGCCCGGGCCAGGAAGGTGGCGCACCCGGCCGGATCCAGCCGGCCGGTTCCGCCGTCGGCCTCGGCCACGCAGGCCAGGAGTTCCGCGGCGGCGTTGATGCCCTTCTCCGGAACGCTGCCGTGGGTGGCCTTGCCCACCGCCACCATGTGCACCGCCGGCCCATCCCCGCAACCGGGGCCGGCATGCCGGGGATGCAGCTCGATGCGGGCCCGCCGGCGGGCCGCTGCCGCCCGCAGGCGCTCCAGCCAGGCCTCCGGGGGCGGATCGCCCGGCAGGGCGAGCTCCAGCTCCGCGCGGTCGGGCACCACGTTGGGCTGCTCGCCGGCCCGGGCCCACCGCAGCGGGCCTTCCACGCCCGACCGCCGCAGGGTGAGGCTCAGGATGCCCTTCTCGGCGAAGACCACGGGAAAGAGGCTGTCCGGGGAAAAGGCCGCCTCGGGCCTGGGGTGGCGGGCGAAGTAGTAGCGCAGGCAGGCAAAGCCGCTTTCCTCGTCGCCGCCCACGATGAGGCGAACCGGGCGGGACAGGGGAACTGCGGCGTTGGCCAGGGCCGCTACGGCGTACAGGCTGGCCACGGTGGGACCCTTGTCGTCCAGGGCTCCGCGGCCGAAGACCCGCCCGTCCCGCACCTCCCCCGAGAAGGGCGGAACGCTCCACCCCACCCCGGCGGGCACCACGTCCACGTGGCAGAGGACGCCCACCAGCCCGCCGCTCCCGGTCGGGCCCGCGGGCGGGCCGGCGTGCGCGTGCACCGCGTAGCCGTCCACCCAGGCCGTGGAGAGGCCCAGCTGCTCTGCCCTTGTCTGAACCCACCGCAGGGCCCGGGTCACCCCGGGGCCGAAGGGCTCACCCTCCCGGCCGGGGGCCTTCACGCTTTCGATGGTCAACAGCTCCCGCAGGTCGGACACCATGGAGTCCTGGTGGCGGGCCAGCCAGTCCAGCACCCGCTGTTCGGCTGCCCGCCGGGGAAGCTGCCCGGGGCTCCCCTCCGTCCCCGGCATGCCTGCCATGGCCGCTGCTCCTCTCCCTGCCTTGCGTGCCGCGTTGGCCTTTGGGCTCTGCTCGCAGTCTGCCTCCTGCGCCGCCGGCGGCCTCTTCTAGCCGGGGCGGGAAGCCACGATGCCGCCCGAGCGGGTGATGGTACCCTGGAACAGAAACGCCACCTGGCGCACCGCGCTCTCCAGGTCAAAGGGGTTCAGGGCCGAGATGGCGTCCACGGGGAGAACCACCTTGTACCAGCGCAGCGCGGCGCTGGCTGCCGTGTGCAGCACGCAGATGTTGGCCACCGTGCCGCACACGATGAGGGTGCGGGCGCCGGCCAGGCGCAGGTCGTGGTCCAGCGAGGTGCCGTAAAAGCCGTCATAGCGGGGTTTGCGGACGACCCGCTCGCCCGCGAGGGGCTGCAGCTCGTCCACGATGCGGGCTCCCCAGCTATCCGCCAGGGCGTGCTCCCCCCACAGGGCAAACTCCGGGTCGCCCGGGTAGTGCCAGTCCTGGGTGAAGAAGACTGCCATGCCCTCGGCCCTGGCCAGGCCCAGCAGGCGCTGGATGGCAGGGATCGTCGCCGGTGCGTCGGGCACGAACAGCTTGCCCTCCGGCCGGCAGAAGTCGTTTTGCATGTCCACCACCACCAGGGCGGTGGAGCGGGGATCCACCTCCACCCGCTCGTGCACTGTATACTCGGGAACTTCTACCGTCCGGGCCGCCACGCCAACCACCCCCCACCATTCTCAGGGGGCAGGAGACGGCTGTCAAACGACCAACCATGCCGGTCCCGGCAGACCCGGCCCGCCGGGGCCAAAAACCCGCAAGCCGCGGAGGAGGAAGAGGCCTTGGCAGCCAGCAACCGCCGGCTCCAACGAGCGCCGGCCCGACCGGCCCTTCGGGCCGTTCTTGTGGCCGCCCTGATGGCCGCC
>DATCLL010000038.1:0-4816 GCA_036563935.1 Limnochordales bacterium
TGCCGGTGCTGGACCTGCGGGGCCACCCGGTGGAAGGCCGCCGCCGGCCGTCCACGGAACTGCCCACCCACCTGGCCATCTACCGCCACCGGGCGGACGTGGGCGCCATCGTGCACACCCACTCGCCCTACGCCACCACCCTGGCGGTCCTGGGCTGGCCGTTGCCGCCGGTGCTGGGCGAGGCGGCGGCGGTGCTGGGGGGCGAGGTGGCCGTGGCCCCGTATGCCACCACCGGCACGGAGCTTCTGGCCCGCCATGCCGTGCAGGCCCTGGGAGACCGCCAGGCGGTGCTGCTGCAAAGCCACGGGGCCGTGGCCGTGGGCCGGGACCTGCGGGAGGCCCTGCACGCGGCGCTGGTGCTGGAGTCCACGGCCCGCATTTACTGGATGGCCCGCCTGGCCGGCCCGGTTTCCGCGCTGGCCCCCGACGAGGTGGCCCGCATCCGGGAGGGCTTTCTGCGCCATTACGGGCAACCCCGTCCCGGCCGGGCGGTGCCCGTGTCCGCCGGCACCTCCCGGCGGCCCGGCGCGGCGGCCGGGGCTGCCGGCGCGGCCGAGGAAGCTGCCCCCGCCCGGGAGGGGGAACTGCCGTGACGCAGCCCCTGGAAGCCCCCGAGCCCCTGCGGCTGGCCCTGGCCCAGTTCGACGCTACCGTAGGCGACCTCGCCGCCAACGCCCGCCGCATGGAGGAGCTGGCCCAGGCCGCATACGAGGCGGGGGCGGACCTGGTGGCCTTTCCCGAGCTGGCCCTCACCGGCTACCCTCCCGAGGACCTGGTGCTGCGCCCCAGCTTCGTGCGGGAGAACCTGCGCCAGCTGCAGCAGCTGGCCCGCCGGCTGCCGCCCCTGGTGGCGGTGGTGGGGTTCGTGGATGGCGACGACGACATCTACAACGCCGCCGCGGTGGTGGCGGGCGGGGAGGTGCGGGGGGTATACCGCAAGACCCTCCTGCCCAACTACGGGGTGTTTGACGAGTTCCGCTACTTCGCCCCCGGCGAGCGGGCGCTGGTGGTCGCCTACGGCCCGCACCGCATCGGCATCAACATCTGCGAGGACATCTGGTACCCCGACGGCCCGGCCCGGGTGCAGAGCCTGGCCGGCGGCGCCCAGGTGCTGGTGAACATATCCAGCTCCCCCTATCACCAGGGGAAGGTGGCGGCCCGAGAACGGATGCTGTGCACCCGGGCGTGGGACTACCGGGTGGTGCTGGCCTTCGTGAACCTGGTGGGCGGCCAGGACGAGCTGGTCTTCGACGGCACCAGCGCCGTCATCGACGAGGACGGGCAGGTGGTGGCCCGGGCTCCATCCTTCCAGGAGGCCCTCCTCCTGGCCGACGTGCGCCCGGAATCGGTCTTCCACCGCCGCCTGCACGATCCCCGCCGACGCCAGCAGCGCCAGCGGCTGCGGGAGCCCGAGGCCTGGCTGCCCGTGGACGTTCTGGAGGTGGCCCCGCAGTGGGTGCGCCGGCCGCAGTCCCGTCCTCCCCTGGCCCGGGTGCGGCCGGCGGAGCCGCCGGAGGGGGACGCGCCCCTGTGCACCGGCGTGGCCCCCCTGCTGGATCCGGAGGCGGAGGTGTACCGGGCCCTGGTGACCGGCCTTCGGGACTACGTGCGCAAGAACGGGTTCGACACCGTGGTGGTGGGCATGTCCGGCGGCATCGACTCGTCGTTGGTGGCGGTGGTGGCCGCCGACAGCCTGGGCTGCGAGCGGGTGGTGGGCGTGGCCATGCCTTCCCGGTTCTCGTCGGAGCACAGCCTGCGGGATGCCCGGGAGGTGGCCCGGCGGCTGGGCATTCGCTTTGAGGTGGTGCCCATCGAGACCATCTTCCAGGCCTTCGAGACCACGCTGGCGCCCCTTTTTGCCGGGCGGCCCTTCGACGTGGCCGAGGAGAACATCCAGGCCCGCATCCGGGGCAGCCTGCTCATGGCGCTGTCCAACAAGTTCGGGTGGCTGGTGCTGGCCACGGGCAACAAAAGCGAGATGAGCGTGGGCTACGGAACCCTCTACGGGGACATGGCGGGAGGCTTTGCGCTGCTGAAGGACGTCCCCAAGACCTGGGTCTACCGGCTGGCCCGCTGGCGCAACGCCCAGGGGCCCCAGCCCGTCATCCCGGAGGAGGTGTTCACCAAGGCGCCTTCGGCGGAGCTGCGGCCGAACCAGAAGGACACCGACTCCCTGCCCCCCTACGAGGTGCTGGACCCCATCGTGCAGGCCTACGTGGAAGAAGACGAGGACATCGCAGGCCTGGTGGCCCGGGGCTTCGACCCCGAGACGGCGCAGCGGGTGGCCGCCATGATCGTGCGCAACGAGTACAAGCGCCGCCAGGCGGCCCCCGGCGTCAAGATCACGCCCCGGGCCTTCGGCCGGGACTGGCGCTTTCCCATCACCAACCGCTACCGGGGCCGGCTGTAAGACCGCAGGCCGCCGCTTTTGGCGTCAGCGGCGGCGGCGCAGCACCATCCCTACCCCCGGCGGCGGCCACAACCGCAACGCTCCCGCCGGCAGCGGGTTGTTGTCCACGGCTGCCTGCCAGACGGCCAGGGGCGACAGGGCGGGAAGCAGGAAGGCGGCCACCGCCTCGCCCTCCTCCACCCGCTCCATGGCCCGGCGCGGGTCGCTTTCCAGCATCACCGGCGGCTGTCCCAGCCGGCTGGTCTGCACCGGGATGCCCAGCGCCCTCTCCAGCAGCAGCGCGTGCAGGAGGTTGACTTCCAGGGACCTCCAGGCCGCGCGGCCCAGCGGGTGGGTCCAGCTCTCCATGAACATGCGCCCCTTGGAGCGCACCAGCTCCACCCTGCCGCCGGAGCGGTACAGCACGAACCCGTTGAACTCCCCGGCCAGCTTGCCCAGCTCCGCCATGGCGGCGGGCACCTCCGGGGCCGCAGGGGCCAGCAGCCGGAAGAAGCGGGAGGCCCGCTCCGCCACGGCCCGGTCGTCCAGCCCGTGCGAGCCGGCCAGCAGCCGGTGCACGGGAAGCAACAGCGGCGCCAGCCCCTCCCCCTGGACGGGGCACACCACGGCCAGGATCCCGGACGCCGTTGCCAGGGCTGCCTGCCACCACTCGCCGCCCTCCACCACCGCCACGGGCAGCGAAGCCAGGCTGTCCCGGGCCGCCTGCGCGGCCTGGGGATCCAGGGCCCACAGCTGGTGCCGGCTATCCCCCGGGCCCGAAAGCTCCAGGTCGGGGGGGCGCTGGATGGCCTGCTGCAGCAGCTCCACCGCTCTGGCGAAGCCCGCTCCCCGGGGGCCGAACAGGGCGGCCACCGGCGAGAACTCGCAGGCAAAGGCCCGCAGCACCGGGCCCAGGGCCTGCCAGCGGTCGTCCGCCACCGGCTCAGCCAGCCGCACCCCTGCGGGACTGGCCCCCTGCAGCACGCCCACGAAGCCGGTCCAGGTGGCCTGCTCGGGCAGGCGGGGGTCCAGGCGCAGCTCGGCCGGAACCGGGCGGGTCTGCCGGTACACGTACAGGGTCTCCTCGGGGAACGAAGCCAGGTACCCCTCCTGCAGCCACCGGGCGAGCTGGGCACCGTTCCAATCCCGGTACAGCTGCGAGACGTGGTGGGTGGCTCCGTCGGGCCCGGGCACCCCGGGGGCGGCTTCGGCCGCTTCGCCCGGCTCCCCGCCCGGTTCCCGGTCCGGCCGCCGGCGCGCGGCCTCCAGCCAGCGGTGGGGCTCGTCCAGGACGGAAGCCGTATCCTGCAGGCGGCCGGGCTGGTAGTGGATGGCCCGGAACGGCAGCAGGGACGCCACCGTACGCCCACCTCCCCTTCGCGGCAGGGTGGTTCGCTGGACGTGTATGGTATCCTGTCCCTGCGAAGGCGGCCGAAGGGAGGCGCGCCCACGTGACAGGCCTGTCCCGGGAGGCGCTGCTCCACGAAGGGGTGCTGGCCAAGTTCCTGCGGTACGTGCAGGTGGACAGCCCCTCCAGCGAGTCAAGCCCGTCGGTGCCCTCCACGCCCCAGCAGTGGGAGATGGCCCGGCTTTTGGCCGGGGAGCTGGCGGCCCTGGGCCTGCCCGAGGTGGAGCTTACGGACCACGGCATCGTGCTGGGCCTTCTGCCCGGAGACGCTCCGGCGACGGTGGGGCTTTTGGCCCACTACGACACGTTCCCGGGGGTGCCGGGGGTGGGGGTGCGTCCCCTGGTGCACCGCTGCTACGACGGCCGTCCCCTGCCGCTTCCGGCGGGGCCCGTGCTGGATCCGGCGGAGCAGCCCGCCCTGCGGGAGGCGGTGGGCCTGGACCTGGTCACCTCCGACGGGAGCACCCTTCTGGGTGCCGACGACAAGGCAGGCGTGGCCGAGATCATGGAGGCCCTTTGCCGCCTGCTGCGCCACCCCTACCGCCCCCGTCCCTCGGTGCGGGTGGCCTTCACCCCCGATGAGGAGACGGGCAGGGGCATCGCGCACCTGGACCTGGAACGCTTCCGCTGCGACGCGGCTTACACCGTAGATGGAAGCGGGCCGGGCGAGCTGAGCGGCGAGAACTTCGACGCGCTCAACGTGGTGGTCACCCTGCAGGGCAGAAGCGCGCACACGGGCAGCGCCCGCGGCCGCATGGTCAACGCCTTGCACATGGCGGCGGAGCTTTTGTGCTCCATCCCGGCCACCATGCGGCCCGAGACCACCGACGGCTACGAGGGCTTCCTGCACCCGGACCGGCTGGAGGGCAGCGTGGAAAGCTGCCGGGTGCGCTTGCTTTTGCGGGATTTCACTCCCGAGGGGCTGCAGCGCCGCCGCGCCCTTCTGGAGCAGCTGCTGGTCTCCCTGCGCCAGCGCTATCCCGGCAGCGAGACGCAGCTGGAGGTGGTGGGGGGCTACG
>DATCLL010000039.1:0-6458 GCA_036563935.1 Limnochordales bacterium
ATTGAGGACCAGGCCGAAGTCCCCATGGATTATTTTGGCCGTTTTCAGGGCCTCGCTCACCAAACGCAGGTTGGCCTCGTCATAGAACTTGGGATTCTTGTACCTCCCGAAGGGGACGTTGTGCCTGCCCTGCCGGTTGACGCGCCACAGGCCGTTGTAGCCGGTCTTGTTCAAGTAGAGGAAGCGGGACGCCCGCTGCACCGGCCCCAGCGCTGCCGGGTCCAGGGCGCGGATGCGGTAGTAATAGGCGGCCGTGTTCTCGTGCCTGCGCAGGTCCTGGAGAAGTTCCTCCAGGTGGTCCCGCACCACCCAGTAAAAGTTGATGAGTTCCTCGTTGTTGTCGATGAGCACGGCCTGCCGGGGCTGCAGGTGAAAGAAGACGGCGCCCCCGCCCACGAAGGGCTCGATGTAGAGGTCCCACGGCTGGCGGGGAAACAGGGGCTCGAACTGCGGGATGAGGCCGCCCTTGCCGCCTGCCCACTTCACCGGGGGCCGGGGCGCGGCGGGGTCTTCGGGTTCCAACAGCGGCGTGGTGCGCAAACGCTTGTCTCCCCTGTTGCCGGGACTCGTGAGGATGGTGCTTCGTCCGGAACGAGAGGTTCGACGGATGGTTCGGATTTCCTGGTTCCAGCCCGCTGGGGGGCAGCTCCCGGGAGGTAGCGACGGCTAACAGGGGGGCAGGGGACAGCCCTGGGCCGAGTCGGGTTGAGTTGCGCCGGCCGGGGGAGACTACGCCCGAGAGGTGGCGCCGGAGACCATGACGGTGGCTCAGTACCTGGCCCGCCAGCTGCGGGCGTGGGGCGTGGACACGTTTTTCGGGGTTCCGGGGGACACGGTGCTGCCGCTGCTGGAGGCGCTGCGGGCCGAAGAGGGCGTTCGCTGGATAGCCTGCCGGCACGAGGCGGCAGCGGCGCTGGCCGCGTCGGCCTATGCCAAGGCCTCGGGGCGCATGGCGGCCTGCGTGGCCGACGGGGGGCCCGGCGCCGTGCAGCTGCTCAACGGCGTCTACGACGCCCGGCGGGACCGGGTGCCGATGTTCGTCGTCACGGGGCAACTGGCCCGAACCCGGATGGGCACGGGCTGGCCCCAGGACGCAGACCCTGGCCTGGCGTACCGGGGTACCACGGTGTTCGGGCGCACCTTGTGCCACCCGGCCCAGCTGCCGGAGTTCCTGCGGGCTGCCTTTCGGGCCGCCCGCCACCGGCCGGGCCCCGTGCGGCTCAGCGTGCCCGAAGACCTCTGGCAGCAGCCGGTGCAGCATCCCCATCCCGGCGTCGCTTCGCCCGCCGCGGCGCCCCCGCCGGCCGCATCCGGCCGCATCCAGCCGGATACCGCGGCGCTGGAACAGGCCGCCCGCACCCTGCAGCACGCCCAGCGTCCGGCAATCCTCGTGGGCCAGGGGGCTCGGGCGGCTGCCTCAGTGCTGGCGGAGCTGGCTTCGGACCTGGACGCGGCCGTCGTCCATACCCTCCCCGCCCTGGGAGTCATCCCCTTTGCCTTTCCCCTCAACCTGGGCGTGGCGGGGGAGTTCGGAACGCAGGCGGCTGCCAACGCGCTGGCCCAGGCGGACGCCGTTCTCATGGTGGGTACCACGTGGCGGCAGCCGGGCTATCTCAACCCGTCGGCGAAGCTCATTCAGGTGGACTGCAGCATGGAGCACCTGGGTATCGCGTTCGACCCGGCACCCGGCATCTGGGGGGCGGCCGAAGAGGTCGTGCCGGCGCTGCGGGATGAGCTCGCCCGCCTGGGCCGCAAGCCCAGGCCGGCGTGGCGGAGCTTCATCGAGGAGCAGCGCCGCCGTTGGGAGCAGGAGATAGCCAGTGTGGCAGCCACCGCAGCGGACGGCGCACTGCACGGGCCGGCCGGCCCCGCCGCTTTTCCCGAGGGCGCCGCCACGCTCGTCCCCGAACGGGCAGGCGCAGCTGCCCCTGCTGCCGCCCTGCACCCGGGCCTGGTAGCCCGCCTGCTCGGGGACCACGTCACCGACGACGCCATCATCGCCGTGGACAGCGGCAACCATACCTTCTGGTTCGCCCGGTACTTCCGGGCCCGTCACCAGCGCATCCTGCTGTCGGGCCACTGGCGCACCGTCGGCTTTGCCCTGCCCGCGGCCCTGGGGGCCAAGCTTGCGCAGCCCGCCCGCCAGGTGGTGGCCTTCTGCGGGGACGGCGGCTTTGCCATGCACCTGGCCGAACTGACCACCGCCGTGGCCCACGGGCTGGCCATCGCCTGCGTGGTGCTGCGGGACGACCGGTTCGGGGAGGAGGAGTCCCTGCAGCGCAGCCGGGGGCTGGCGCCCTTCGGAACGCGCCTGCGCAATCCCGACTTCGCGGCCGTGGCCCGGGCGTGCGGCGCGCACGGGTATACAGCCTCCAACCCCGCCGAGCTGGAAAGCGCCCTGCGCGCCGTGCTGCCGGCCCTGGCCCGGGGCGAGGTCGGGGTGGTGGAGGCGGCGGTGCAGCGGGTGGACCCCCTGCGCCCCCAACCGCTGCCTGCGCTGGCGGCCCCCGCGTGGGTGTAAGGAGCTCTCAGGCAGGCGCCGGCCAGGGCCGGCCATGGCAGAGGCCGGCCGAACCACCCCGTGCTATACTTCCAGAGCAACCCTGGGAAGACCGGTGGGGTTGGGCGCACGGCCCAGCGGTTACACCCGGGCGGGGGGCCTTACGGTGCGGTTCGACCGGCGCATGCGGGTGGTCTGGGCCCTCATGCTGGCCATGTTCCTGGCGGCGCTGGACGCCACCGTGGTGGACACGGCCATGCCCCGCATCGTGGGTTCGCTGGGAGGGTTCTCCCGGCTGACGTGGCTGGTCACCGCCTACCTGCTCACCTCCACCTCCACCGTGCCCCTGTACGGCAAGCTGGCGGACCTGTTCGGCCGGCGGCGGGTGTTTGCCGTGGGAGCCTCCATCTTCCTGCTGGGGTCGGCCCTGTGCGGCCAGGCCCGCAGCATGGAGCAGCTCATCGTGTTCCGGGGGCTGCAGGGGCTGGGGGCCGGCGCCATCCTGCCCGTGGTGCAGACCATCATCGGCGACCTGTTCACGCCCGCGGAGCGCGCCCGCACCCAGGCGTGGTTTTCGTCGGTGTGGGGCATCTCGGCCCTGACCGGGCCGCTGGTGGGCGGCTTCATCGTGGACCACTTCTCGTGGCGGTGGCTGTTCTACATCAACCTGCCCCTGGGGGTGCTCGCCATCGCCATGGTGCTGGCCAACCTGGCCGAGCAGGCTCCCGGGCGGCAGGCGCCCATCGATTACCTGGGCTCGGCCCTGCTGACAGCCGGGGCTTCGGCCCTGCTTCTGGCCCTGCTGGAAGGCGGGGTGCACCGGCCGTGGCGCTCCACGCCCATCCTGGCCTTGCTGGCGGCAGCGGCGGCGTGCCTGACGCTGTTTGTCTGGCAGGAACGGCAGCACCCCGATCCGCTGCTGCCCCTGGGGCTTCTGCGCATCCCCACCATCGGCGTGGCGAACCTGGCCACCTTTATGGTGGGCGGCGTCTTCTACGGCACCACCGTCTACCTGCCCCTGTGGGCGCAGGGCGTGCAGGGCTTTTCGGCCACCCGCTCGGGCGCCTCGCTGTTGTGGCTCTCCGTGGGCTGGCCGCTGGCCAGCATCTACGGCAGCCGCTACATCCTGCGGGTGGGGCCGAGGCGGGCGGCGCTGGTGGGGCTGGCGTTCAACACGGCGGCCGCCGCGGCCTTGCTCTGGCTTGACCGGCTGCCGGGCGGCATTCCCGAGGTGGCCTTCGCCGCGGTCACCTTCGTCATCGGGGCGGGGATGGGGTTCGCCACGTTGTCGTTCATCCTGGCCGTGCAGAACTCGGTCACCTGGGAACGCCGGGGCATTGCCACGGCGTCGCTGCAGTTCGTGCGAACCCTGGGCGGGCTGGTCTGGGTGGCGGTGATGGGCTCGGTGATGAACCGGGAGCTGGCGGCGCGGCTGCAGGCTCTGCCGGAGCTGGGCGTGCGCAGCGCTGCGGACGCCGCCGCCTTCGCCAGCGACCTGCTGAACCCCCAGCGCTGGGCGCAGCTGCCGCCGGCCGTGCTGGCGGCAGCCCGGCAGGACCTGGCGGCGGCGCTGCGGGCCGTGCACTGGGTGGTGCTGCTGTGCGCAGGGGCGGCGCTGGTCGTGGGGGCGAGGATGCCGGAGGGGAGGCTGGGGGAGCGGCCGCAGCCGGGCACCGCGGTCGCGCAGCAGGCCGGGCGTGGGGAGAAGCTTGCCGGGGCAGCAGGTGGGACACGGGTGGCCAACAGGGCGCACGGATGAGCCGGGCCACCAGGCGCTGCGGCGGTTGCAGGGCAGAGGCCTCCTGGACGGCCTGCCGGTGGCGGTGGGGTACTTCCCCACGGCGGCGGCCTTCGGCCTGGCGGCGCGCCAGGCGGGCCTGCAGCCGGTTGAAGCGCTGCTCATGTCGGCTCTCATCTACGCCGGGGCAAGCCAGTTCGCGCTGGTGGGGATGATGCAGGCGCCGGCCCTTGCGGCGGCCGGCGTGGCGTTGCTGCTCAACCTGCGCCATGCCCTTTACGGGCCGGTACTGGCACGCCACCTGGGGCCCCTGGCTCGCCGGGGCTTGCGGGGATGGGCTCAGGCTGCGGCGTGCGCCTTCGGGTTGACCGACGAGGTGTTCGCGGTGGCCTCGGTACGGCTGGCGGGCGGCAGCTTCGGGCTTCGGTGGCTGGCGGCGCTTGAGCTTGTGGCGTACGGCTCCTGGCTGGCCGGCACGCTGGCGGGCGCCGTGGGCGGTGAGGCATTGCTGAGGGTGCTTCCGGCTGCCGAGCCTGCCCTGGGCTTTGCGCTTCCGGCGCTGTTCGTGGGGTTGCTGGTGCCCATGCTGGGCGGGGGCCAAGGCCCGCCTTCCCAGGGGCACCAGCGGCCTGCGGGTCTTGCTCTGGATCGTTCACCCACGAGGGCAGCGGCTGCGGCGGCCGCAGCTGCTGCAGCCGCCTGCGTCCTGGTGGGAATGGGGAGCTGGGCGGTGGTGGCCGGGGCGGCGGCCGGGGTTCTGGCGGGCGAAGTGGCGGGCAGGTGGGGCAGGCGTTGAGCCCACAGGAGCCGGTGCGGGCATGGCTGGCTGCTGTTGTGGCGGCCGTGGGCCTGGGAACCTACCTGGCCCGGGCCCTGCCGCTGCTGGCGGCACTGCGGCGGCGAGGGGCAGCCGCCTCGGGCGAAGGGTTCGCCGGCAGGCCGGGTTCCGCCGGCGCCTCCGCCGATGCCGCAGGGCCGGGCGGCCGGCTGGAGCTGGTGGCCCCGTCGGTGATGGCGGCCCTGTTGGTCAGTTCCGTCTTGCCGGCCCGGTGGGGCCCGGAAGCGTTGGCGCAGCTGGCGGCCCATCTCGTTGCCCTGGCAGTCTCGTGGGCAGTAGCGCGGCTGCGGGGCCACCTGGGGCTGACCGTGCTGGCGGGCATGGCAGCGGCGTGGGCTGCGCGGGCGGTTGTGATGGCCCTCCGGTAATGGCGCTGAGCGCCTTACAGCTTGGCCCCTGCCGCCTCCCGCCGGCGCCGGTCGGTGAGTTCCTCGTAGTCCACCGACCAGTACACCACGGCCAGGTAGACCTCGCCGTTGTTGCCCGTCAGGCCAAGCCCGATGCGGGTCTTGGGCGTCTGCCAGCCTGCCAGCCGGGACAGGTGTCCCATGGCCACGGCGAAGCCCCACATTTCCGGGTCGTCCCGGTACAGCCGCACGCTCCATAGGGTCTGATCCTGCTCCGGCGGGCCGTACTTGGCCTGCAGGGCCTCTTTAAGCTCCCCGAACACCTCCAGGTACCGGTTGTAATTGCTGAAGCGCTCCACCAGCACGTATGCGGCCTGGGTGAGCATGCTGTCCGTGAAGGAGTAGACCGCAGCCACCTGGTAGCCGAGCAGGCTGTCCAGGAACACCAGCCTGCGCTCGTCGGCGGCAAACGGCTGCCTGCCCTCGGCCGCCATGACCTGCTCCCGGGACGCCCCCCACGGCACCCCCCGGAACCCTTCCGGGCTGTCCTGGCCGGCCGGCCCCGGCGGCGCTTCGGCCTGCTCCGGCGGCGCCGCCGGCTCCGCCGCCTGCGCCCGTGCCCGCCCGCCGCTTGCCGCAAGCAGCCTTCCCGCCACGGCCCACGGCACCCCGCCCGGCGGCGCGGCCAGCTCCACCCCCAGGCCCAGACCCAAGCCCAGCCCAAGCCCCACGCCCATCCCCACCGCCCACGCCGCCACTCGTCTGCCGCGCCCCACACCCGGCACCTCCCCGGCACCCGGTCGCCCGATGCCGCTGCCCGGTGCTCGCCACCGCCCCGGGGTCTGCGGCATTGTACGGGGTAAAAGCCGCGGCTACGCCGGGCCCTGGACCCAGCGCTGCAGCACGGAGCGGGCCGGCTCAGAAGATCGCGCCCGCCGCCGGATCCGACACCAGCCGGCGGGCCAGGCGCCACTGCAGGCGGGCCACGGCGCCCAGCGCCTCCCGCAGGGCCGCCCGCTCTGCCCGTCCCAGGGA
>DATCLL010000040.1:0-1670 GCA_036563935.1 Limnochordales bacterium
GCGGGAAGCGGCCTGGGGCTTGCCATCGTGCGGGCCATCGTGGATGCGCACGGCGGGCAGGTGAGCCTGGACAGTGCCCCCGGGCGCGGCACCCGGGTGCGGGTGTGGATCCCTGACGGCTCGCAGGCCGCGCCCGGGCACGGCCGGGCAGAGGGCAGGAGGGATGTTCCGTGAGTGCCCCGGCACCCCCGGCGCAGGCCTCCCGGCGGCCCGGTCAGGCGGCGTTCGGATGGGCCGGTTCGCCGTGGATGCGGGCAGCGGGCACCGCCGCGGTGGTGCTGGCGGTGGCGGCCGGGCTGTTTGCGGCACTGCGACCTGTGCAGGTGCTGCCCAGGCTGGGCCCGGTGGCGCCCTTCGAGCTGGTGGACCACCGGGGCCAGGCCTTTTTGTCCCACCGGCGGGGCCGAACGGTGCTGTACGCGGTGGGGGCGGCCCGCGAGCAGCGCCACACGCCGGCCACGCTGGAGCTCCTCGTCCGGCTCAGCCGCTTGCTGGAACAGCAGGGCTGGCTGGGCAGCCAGGCAGAGCTGGCCTTCGTCACCGTCGACCCCGAGCATGACCGGCCCGAGCAGCTGCCCCAGCTTTTGGGGCAGCGGACAGGGGGAGTGCGCTCGGCAGGGCAGGCCGGGCAAGGCGTCCCCGATAGCGCCATCACCTGGCTGGGCGGCACGCCGGCGGCCGTGAAGCTCGCGGTGGGTGCAGGGCTGGGGGTGTACTTCGAGCTGCCCGTGCCCGGGCAGGGCCAGATACGGGAGCAGACACCACAGCAGGCGCAGGCACAGGCGTCAGGGCTCCGGTTCGTCTTCGACCCGGCGCTGGTGCTGGTGGACCCCCAGGGGGTGGTTCGGGGGCGCTGGCGGGTGACGGACCCCGGGGTGTCGGCGGGCCGGCTGTTCACCCAAATGGCCTCCGTCATCCGCGAGGCCCAGGCCACAGGCGTGCAGCGGTGGGTGTACGAGGGGGCGCACCTGTTCCTGTGCCGCCCGTGATGCACCCGGACGGGGCCGCCGGTGCCGCCGGGCGGCAGGAGAGCGGCGAGGCAGGGCAGGCCGCAGGCCGCACCCGGCGCCGCAGGGCCGCTACCAAGACGTACACCTTCGGCGTCTCCCGACGGGAATCCCACGACTCCGGCGCGTTTTACGCCCGAAGCCTCTACCGGGGGCATCTACCGCCCCTGCGGGTGGAGCTGGAGGAGGGCCTGCCTGACGGGCCTGCCGCCCGGGGCGGGGCCGTGGCGGGATGGGACGGGCGGGAGAACGAACTTCCGCCCGGCGGGTCTGCCCGGCCTCTTGGGGAGTGGGCGGACCGCATCTACTGCCACAGTTCCGAGCACATGCACGAGATCCCCGACGGCAGCGTGGCGCTGGCCTTTACCTCACCGCCTTACAACGACGGCAAGGAGTACGACGCCGACCTGGACCTGCGTTCGTACCTGGCCCTCATCGGGCGGGTGGCCGCCGAGGTGTACCGGGTTCTGGTGCCCGGCGGCCGCTACGTGGTGAACGTGGCCAACCTGGGCCGCAAGCCCTACGTGCCTATGCACGCGTACTTCTATGCCGTCCACACGGCGGTGGGTTTTTTGCCGGCGGGCGAGATCATCTGGCGCAAGGGGCGGGCGGCCAGCGGCAGCTGCGCCTGGGGCAGCTGGCGAAGCGCCCGGGCGCCCAGGC
>DATCLL010000041.1:0-4882 GCA_036563935.1 Limnochordales bacterium
GTCGAGCCGGCAATTCCCACCTGGCCGGCCAGCAGGCAGCCCGGGCCCAGCTGCACGTTGTGGGCCACCTGCACCAGGTTGTCGATCTTGGTGCCCCGGCCGATGACGGTGGCGCCGGCGGTAGCCCGGTCCACGCAAGCGTTGGCGCCCACCTCCACGTCGTCCTCCAGCACCACCGTTCCCGCCTGGGGCCGCCGGCGGTGCACCCCGTCGGGCCCCGTATGGAACCCGAACCCGTCGGAGCCGATGACGGCCCCCTCGTGCACCACCACCCGCCGTCCGATGCGCACCCGCTCCCGGACCACCGCGTTGGCCCGCAGCACCGAGCCCTCGCCGATCTCCACGTCGTCGCCCACCACGACGCCCGGGAACAGCACGCATCCGGCCCCGATGCGCACCCGGTCGCCCACCACCACCCGGGCGCCGATGCGCACCCCGGGCCCCAGTTCCACCTGCCGGCCCAGCACGGCGGTGGGGTGAACCCCCACCTCCGGCAGCCATGGCGGCGGGGCGAAGTGCTCCACCAGCCGGTCGAAGGCGGCCCGGGGGTCCTCCACCTCGATGCGGGCCTGCTGGCCCAGCTCCGACGGCGCCCGCCCGGCCGGCACCAGCACCGCCGCCACGGCCCGCCCGCCCAGCCGGCGACCGTAGCGGGCCGACAGCACCATGGTGATGTCCGTGGGGCCGGCCTGATCCACGGGGGCCACCCCGGTGACGGGGTGGTCGGGATGGCCCCCCACCAGCCGGCCGCCCACCATGGCCGCCGCCTCTGCCAGTCGAAGGCTATGCCCCTGGCGCATGAGGGCTCCCCCGCTTTCCTCGGCGGGCCTTCCTCGCCGGTCTCACCGGCCGCCCGAGCCCGAACCGGAGGAGCTGGAGCCCGAGGAGCCGGACCCCGACGGGGCGGCTCCGGAGGAGTTGGCGCCCGAAGGCCGGTCCGGCGCGATGCGCACGCCCAGCCGGCTCAACACCCGGGCCGTGATGTCCTGCCCGCCCCAGATGACCGCGTTCTTGTGCAGCACCAGGTCCAGCCCTTGATCCTGCGCCACCGCCTGGATGGCATCCCGCACCCGGGGCAGCTGCGCGCTGCCCAGCTCCTGCACCCGCCGGTCCAGCATCTGCTGGTAGCGCTCGAACAGCTGCTGGCGCTCGGCGTCCTTCAGCCCCTTGGACTTCTCGTCGAACTCCTTCTGCAGCCGTTCCGTCTCCTGGCGCACGGGGTCGGCCAGGATCTCCTCCATCACCCGCTCGAAGTCCACGTAGCCTACCCCGCCGGCCCGGGGAGCCTGTCCGGCCCGGGTCCAGCCCATGGCCACCGCTCCCACCAGCATGCCCACCACCAGCGCGCCCGCCACGGCCGCCGCCAGCGCAGGCCTGCCGCCTGCCGTGGCGCCGCCGGCCACCCGCCCTGCCTGCTTGCGGTCACCTGTCGCCGTCATCCGCGTCACCGTCCCCTGGCCGGGCGGCCGCCCGGAGAAAGGCAGCGCCCGCCGTAGTTGATGGGACATGGCCCGCCGGCCGCTGCAGCGGGCTCAGAAGGCCTGGCCGATGCTGAAGTGGAAGCGGGGGAAGGACTCCCGGGTCATCCCGTAGTCCAGCCGGATGATGCCCAGGGGCGGCACGTCGATGCGCACCCCCACCCCGGCGTCCAGCTTCATGTCGGTCCAGTTCAGCGAAGCGTTCTGGGGAGCCACCTGGCCCGCATCCAAAAACAGCACGCCCCAGACGGGCTTCACCACCGGGAAGCGGTACTCCAGGCTGGCCACCATCATGGACTCGCCCGAAAAGGCGCTGAGGTCGTATCCCCGCAGCGACTCCGAGCCGCCCAGGCGGAACCATTCCTGGTCCGGCAGCTCGCCGGTGCTGTGGCCGGCGCCGATGCGGAACGCCAGCACGTGGGTGCTGCGGGGCCAGCGCACGGGGATGTAGTGGCTGAAGCTGCTCTCGAACTTGTTGAAGGTGAAGGTTCCGCCCAGCCCCGCGAACTGCCCGCTGATGCGCAGGCGGTTGCCCCGGGTGGGGTTGAAGGGGTGGTCGCTGGTGTCGGTGACCAACGCCAGCCCCACGCTGCGCAGGTTGCCGGGCTGCACGCCGAGGGGCAGGCTGCTCCCCGACTCCACCTCCGGTGCCCAGGTGTTGTTGGTGAAGGTAACGTAGGCCCGGGTATATTCCGACAGCGGCCGGCCCACGGTCAGCTCGCCGCCGTAGCGCACGTCCCAGTACGGGCTGCCGGTGGAGCTGCCGCCGGTGGCCGCTGTCTGGCGGGTCTTCTGGTACCCCACGCTGACGCTCAGGGAGGTGCGCCGGCTGTCCAGGTACGGCTCCGTGAAGCTGAAACGGTACCGCCGGTCCAGCTCCCCGTGCTGGATGCTCAGCTCCAGGGCCTGGCCCTTTCCCTGGAAGTTGATGTCGGACACCTCCACCACGCCCGCCAGGCCCGTGGCCCCGCTGAAGCTCATGCCCACCTGCACCAGCCCCGTGCGCCGCTCCGTCACCTTTACCGCCACGTCCATGTGGTCGCCGGGGTTGGAGGGCCGCAGGTCCGCGTTGACATCGTCAAAGAAGCGCAGCATGAACACCCGGCGCAGGCTGCGCTCCAGCTCCGAGCGCAGCAGGATGTCACCGGGCCCGAAGGTGAGCTCCCGCCGGATGACGTTCTCCCGGGTCTTCTGGTTGCCCTCGATGAGCACCTTGCCCACCCGCACGCCCCGCAGGCCCACCACCAGGGTGCCGTCGTCGGCCAGATCCACCTCCTGGGGCTGCACCAGCACCCCGTACTCCTGCCACACCCGCCCGGTCAGCTCCCGCAGCTCCTCGCCCACCGCCGGCCCGTACAGGGGCTCTCCGGGCTTGAGGCCGGGGAACAGCTGCTCGGGCTCGCCCAGGCGGATGCCCGCCTTCGTGAGGGCCTGCTGCAGGTCCGGCTCCAGCTCCAGGCGGATGCCGGCCAGGGGCGGGTTCTCCTCCACCCGGAAGATGACCCGCACGCCGGGAGGGCGCCCCGAGGCGCGGGGTTCCAGCAGCTCCTGCAGCTCCACGCCCACGCTGCGGAAGTACCCCAGCTCCAGGATCTGGCGCAGGTCCGCCTCCACGTCGTCCCGGCGCAGCGGTTCGCCCGGCCGGGTGTGGGTGATGGCGTCCAGGATGCGGGAGGCCTCCACCCGCCGGTTGCCGCTCACCACCACCGACCGCACCACGGGCGCAGCGGCCGCCTCCGGCTCCGCCTGCCCCTGCGCCTGCTGGGCCCGGGCCGCCCACGGGGCCCAAAGCAGCGTCGCCGCCAGCACGAAGCCCAGCGCCCCGGCCAGCCCGCAGGCCAGCGCCGAGCGCCCTGCGCGCCGGGACCTCCTCTCAGCGGTGCGGAACCGGAGCTTGGGCATGCCCACCCCGACTCGGTACCACCCTTCCCCGTGTCCGCCCGGGCGCGCCGGCGGCGCCGCGGGCGAGGCGATTCGACCCGGGGGGCCAGTTCGTCGCGGCAGGCGGCGGTCCTGTCGGGGCGAGGGCTTGCGCGGGCTGTAAGTTCCGTCAGAACTGGAACTCCCATGTGAGCCCGGCGCGTGCTCCCACGCCCTCCTTGACCCCTGCCTGCAGGGTCAGGCCCGGGCCCAGGGGAAGCTCCACCTCCAGCTCCTGCTCCGGCCGCTCAGGACGCAGGTTGCGGCCGTAGCGCACGTACCAGCGGGCTCCTTCCAGGTAGCGGGCCACCTGAAGCCGCCATCCCGGCTGCGTTCCCGCCGGCTGCAAATACAGCTCGTCCAATCCCAGCGCCTCCCGCAGGCTCTCCCGCACGGGCAGGGTGGCCCAGCTGGCCAGCTGCTCCCGCAGGGCCTGCTCCAGCTCGGGCCCGGCCGGCGGGGCTCCCGCCTGCCACGTGCCCAGCGGCAACAGCCACCGGGCCAGCTGGTCGGCCGCCACCGCCGGGTAGGAGGCCAGCTGCACGCCCGCTGCCTGCCCCGTGTCCCCCCAGGCCCGCACCACGGCCGTGCTGCCTGAGGGCATGGTCAGCCGGGCGGTAGCGTCGATGGCCGGCCAGAGCCCCCGGGAGGGGGAAAAAAGCAGCCGGCTTCGCTCCAGGCGCAGCTCCCGGCCCAGGTAGCGCAGGCGGGCCTGCTGCACCACCAGTTCCCCCTCCAGGGCCGGATGGCGCAGCGTTCCCGAAAGCTGCAGCGCTCCTTCCAGCGCCCCGGTTCCACCCAGGGGCGGCACCTCCACGCGGGCGGGCGGCTCCACCTGAATGGCGATGGCCAGGGGCAGGTCCGGCGTCGAGGGCTGCCGGGGGGAAGGTCGTGCCGACGGCGCAAGGCCCGCCACGGCCGGCTCGGGCTGGCCCAGGGCCCGGGACAGGCCCGACAGCAGGCTGGCCGCCAGGCCCTGCCGCCACAGCACCAGCTTGCCGGCCCGCACCCGCACCGAGCCCGTCAGGCGGGCAGAGCCCTGGCCGGGTGGCCCGGACTGCAGGCGCAGCCAGCCCGACCACCTTCCGCTCAGCTCCAGGGAGGGCCCCAGCGTGCCCGCCAGCCCGGCCTCCTGCAGGTCCACCTGCAGGTCCAGGGGCGCCAGGGTGACCGGCCAGAGGGAGGCCACGGCGGCCTGCCCACCTGCCGCCACCCGCCCGCCGCCTGCGGTGGCCGCCTGGGCTCCATCCAGCAGCAGGCGCTGGCCCTCGGCCACCAGCCGGGCCCGGAGCTCCTGCAGCCTTCCCGGAAAGCCGGGGAACCCCACCTCGGCGGCCGAGAGGACCACCTGGCCCCGCAGCTGCGGCGCCTGCGGCGAACCGAACAGCTCCAGCTGGCCGCTGACCTGCCCTCCCCGGGGCAGCTGCAGCTTCCAGCGCTCGGCCACCAGTTCCAGGGGGAAGGAGTCCAAAGCTACCCGGAGC
>DATCLL010000042.1:0-2177 GCA_036563935.1 Limnochordales bacterium
GGGCACAAGCGTGGCAACCCTTGTGCGGCTGGCAAGGGAGCTCGGCCACCGGGCGGCGGCGGTGCAGAGCAGCTGGGCCGGCATGCAGGCCTACTTCGCCCGGTACGCCGAGCCCGTCATCGCCCTGCTGGCCGTACGGACCCTGCACTTCACCGTCTGGACTGCCCTGGAAGAGGGTTCGGCCGTGCTGGCCGACCCGGTGTGGGGCCACCGGGTGATGGAGCAGGCCACCCTGGAGCGCCTGTGGACCGGGGTGGTGCTGTTCGTGCGCCGCCGGGGCGACGGCAGCGCGCGCGTGCCCGATGGGAGGTCGGGAAGTTCCGACCTGGCCGAGGCAGCACGACGGGCACGGGCCCGGTGGAGGAGCCTCCTGCGCTGGCAACAGCAGGGAGGGCTTGGGCTTTGGGGACCGTGAGGCTTCATGGCAGTCCTGGCCCAGGCCGCCCGAAGGGCAGGGCGCATGGTCGCGGCCGTGGCAGCGGCACTGGCAGGCCTGTCCGCCGCCGCCCGAGCCGGCCCGGACCCACCGCCACCGGCCCCAAGGGCGCCCTCGACGGCGCTGCCGGGGCAGTCCACGTCCAGACGGTCCGTGGGGGTGGCACTGGAGGCCGGCCAGCGCGTGGGAGGGGACTGGGAAAGTTCGCCGTCCGGATACCGCTGGGTGGAAAAGAGGTGGACCGTCCAGTGGCGGTGGGAGGTGCAGGTGGCCCGTGGGGCCGACGTTCCGGCAGCCTTGCAGCCGGCCGTCCCGACCGAGCAGGCCGGATGGGAGGCCCGGCAGGGCTGGAGGTTTGCCGTGTGGGCTTCCCTGCACCGCCTGGAACGGCTGCAGCAGTGGCCCGGCGAGGGCGATGGCCAGGACGGCGCCGTCCGGGAGACGGCCGTGGAGTTGGGGCCGGTGCGGCTTTCGCTGAGCCGGCTGGTCCGCAGGCCCGATGCGGCTGCCCTGGCGGAATGGGGGCTGGCCGCGTGGGTGCAGCTACCGCAGGCGGGAACGGGCGGGCAGGTATTTCCGTCCGTGTCCGGAGCTTACTCGGTGGTGAAAGACCCGCTGCTGCTGGGGTGTGCCGGGGAGATGGTGGCCGCGGGCACCGGTGCGCCGCAGGTGCGCGCGTCGGCTACGGTCCGGTACCTGGCCCATCCTTCCATCGCCCTTTCCTGGTCAGCCCAGGCGGAGAGCACCGGGCCCGATCCCCTCCTGCGGGTGCGGCTTCGCTGGGGGCTGCTGTGGGACGTGAACGAGGCCGTGTCGGCGGAGGTGGCGCTGGCCCATGGGTTGGGAAGCGGGCAGTGGCTTTCCCTGGAAGTGGCGGCGGTGGTCCATCGGGTTCCGTAGGGGACAGGGCCGTATGCCCTGGTGGGAAGGGATCAACGCAGGGGCCGCGGGGC
Source organism: Limnochordales bacterium (assembly GCA_036563935.1). Lineage (GTDB taxonomy): Bacteria > Bacillota > Limnochordia > Limnochordales > Geochordaceae > DATCLL01. The sequence continues at coordinate 1,390 of DATCLL010000042.1, forward strand.
GCCGGGGACACCCGAGAGGCTTGAAGCTGTGCGCGCTGGCGGGCGCATGCTGGGTGGCACTGGCGTGGCCGGCCGCAGCGGCGGCGGTGGCCCGCGCCGGCCAGCCGGCCGGGCTGGCTGCAGCACCCGCCGCGCCGGGTTGGCCGGGGGCGGACGCCGCTGCTGAGGCAGCGGACGGGTTTGATCCAGGGCAGTTCGGGCGGCTGCTTTCGGAAGCGGAACAGGAGAGGTGGGAGGGGCGCTTCTGGTGGAGCGTGGCCTTCGGGGTGGCTGATGCCGTCTGGCGGTACGGCTCATCCAGGCCCTTCGAGCCCCAATCCTGGCGGTACTGGGCCGGCATGGCCGCGGCGGGTGCCGCCGGCGGCACGGTGGGCGCGCTGAGCGGATCCTACCAGTACGCGGTGCGGTCCGTGCAGGGCCTCGGGCCGTGGGCCCAGGCCGGGCTGCGGCTGTACGGCTACGTGCGCACCAAGGCCGTGAACGAGGCCTTCCAGCTCGGGCTGCGGCGGATGCAGCAGAGGCCCTAGCAGAAGGGGGTGAAGGGGATGCTGCGGCGCCGGAAGGCCACAGGCAGCTCCGGCCGGCAGGCTTCGGGTCCGGCCGGTGGCCCTGCGCGGCGGCTGTCGTGGCCCGGAGTGGTGATCTCTCAGGCCATGTGCGCCTTCAGCCTGTGGGCCGATGCCCGGTGGGGGTTTGACTTCTGGTGGACCACCGTGATGATCGCCTCGGCCACGGGATATGCCGTGGCTCACCTTCACCCTCCCTACCGCAGGCCTCTGACCCGGCTG
>DATCLL010000043.1:0-8592 GCA_036563935.1 Limnochordales bacterium
GCTCCACCGTGCGCAGGTCCACGAGGCGGCCCTCGGCCTTGGAGACGACCTTGTGGGCCACCACCACGATGTCGCCCTGCTGCAGCCGCAGCCCCAGCGAACGCAGCGCGGCGGCCAGCAGCTCCGCCAGATCATCCCCCGGGCGCACCAGGGGGATCCCCGTGACGGCGTACAGATGCAGGCCGAGCACGGACGCCTACACCGTCAGAATGGCGCCGGTGCTGGCCGAGGTAACCAGGCGGCTGTAGCGGCCCAACCATCCGGTGCGGTAGCGGGGCTCGGGCGGTTGCCAGGCCTGGCGGCGGGCCAAAAGCTCCCGCTGGGAGACCAGGAGCTCGATGCTGCGGTTGCGCAAATCGATGCGGATGCGGTCGCCATCCTGCACCAGGGCAATGGGCCCACCTTCGGCCGCCTCCGGCGAGACGTGGCCCACGCACAGCCCCCGGGTGCCGCCGGAGAAGCGCCCGTCGGTCACCAGCGCCACTTGCGTGCCCAGCCCCATGCCCACGATGAGGGAGGTGGGCGCCAGCATCTCGGGCATGCCGGGGCCGCCTTTGGGGCCTTCGTAGCGGATGACCACCACGTCGCCGGGGCGCACCCGGCCCTGGCGCAGCCCTTCCAGGCACTCCTGCTCGCTTTCGAAGACCACCGCCGGCCCCTCGTGAAACTCCAGCCCCGGCTCCACGGCCCCCGTCTTGATGAGCGCGCCGTCGGGCGCCAGGTTGCCGAAGAGCACCGCCAGACCCCCGCGGGGGCTGTAGGCCCGCTCCAGGGGCCGGATCACCTCGGGGTCCAGGATGCGGGCCCCCTCGATGACCTCCCCCAGGGTCTGGCCCGACACCGTGGGCCGGCTCAGATCTAACACCCCGGGAAGGCGGGCGAGCTCCTTCAAGATGGCGGGGATGCCGCCGGCCCGGTGGACGTCCTCCATGTGCCAGTGGGAGGCCGGGCTCACCTTGCACAGGTGCGGCACCCGTTCGGCCAGCTCGTTGAGGCGGGAAAGGGGGTAGCGCACGCCGGCCTCATGAGCCAGCGCCAGGGTGTGCAGCACGGTGTTGGTGGAGCCGCCCATGGCCAGATCCAGCGCGAAGGCGTTGTCCAGCGTCCGCTCGTTGATGATGTCCCGGGGCTTCAGGTCCTGCTCCACCAGCTCCACGATGCGCCGGCCTGCCCAGCGCGCCAGCTCTTCCCGCTCCCGGGAGCGTGCCAGGGCCGAACCGTTGCCCGGCAGGGCGATGCCCAGGGCCTCGGACAGGCAGTTCATGGAGTTGGCGGTGAACATGCCGGAGCAGGAGCCGCACCCGGGACAGGCCGCCACCTCGATGGCGTGCAGCTGGGCCTCGCTGATCCGCCCGGCCTGCAGCGCGCCGACCCCCTCGAAGACGGTGATGAGGTCCACCGCCTGCCCGTCCAGGCGCCCGGCCGCCATGGGGCCTCCGCTGACGAAGATGGTGGGGATGTTGCACCGGGCGGCCGCCATGAGCATGCCCGGCGTGATCTTGTCGCAGTTGGGGATGCACACCAGCCCGTCGAACCAGTGGGCCTTCACCATGGTCTCCACCGCGTCCGCGATGAGCTCCCGGCTGGGCAGGGAGTAGCGCATCCCCTCGTGGCCCATGGCGATCCCGTCGTCCACGCCGATGGTGTTGAACTCAAAGGGAACCCCGCCGGCCTCCCGCACCGCCTCCTTCACGATCTTGGCGAACTCCTGCAGGTGCACGTGCCCGGGCACGATGTCCACGTAGGAGTTGGCGATGGCGATGAAGGGCTTGTCGAAGTCCCGGTCCGTCAGGCCCACCGCCCGCAGCAGGCTGCGGTGCGGAGCCCGCTCCACCCCCCGCTTGATGACGTCACTGCGGCGCACCCGAACCCCCCCTTGCGTCAATAGACGAACTCTTCTACATGGTAGTACGACCAGCGGGCGCCCCGCCCCAGGCGCACCGCTTCCAGCAGGGCCAGGCCCTGGGCCTCCACCTCCCGCCCGGCCAGCGGCCGAAGGCCCCACTGCGCCGCCCGCTGCCCGTAGGCGGTGGCCGGCCCCGCCACCAGCGGGGACAGGTACAGAAAGTCCCCTGGCCCCAGTTCCATGGCGTCGAGCACCTTCGCCGTCTCCGCCACGTGCTCGCCCGCCAGCTCCCGGCCGCCGGCGCCCAGCATCACCATCACCCCGGCGCTGACGTGCGCGTCGTGCAGCGCCCGCACCAGCTCCACGGCGTCCCGGGGGCTGCCCGGCTTTTCCAGCAGCCGCAGCACCCGCTCGCTTCCGCTTTCCAGGCCCACGTACACCCGGCGCAGCCCTGCCTGCTCTAGCTGCCGCCAGCCCTCCACACTGCGGCGCCGGCCGTGAAAGGCGTCCACGAAGCCGTACCACTCCCCGGCAGCCGGCCAGCCGGCGAAGGCCTCCCGTACCACCTCCACCGCCTGCAGCACCCGCCGCTCGGGCAGAGCCAGGGCGTTGGCATCGCCCATGAACACCCCCGTGCGCCGGGGCAGGGCCGGCCCGAAGAACTCCCTGGCCATCTGCGCGTGCCGGCGCAGCTCGGGCACGGTGCGTACCCGAAAGGGCCGGCCGGCGTAGCTGCAAAACGTGCAGCGGCCGTAGCTGCACCCCACCGTCAGCTGCACCACCACGGCCAGGTACTGGTCCGGGGGCAGCACCGGCACCGGGGCCCAGATGGTGCGGAACCGGCGGGCATCTTCTTCCAGTTCCCGCAGCCCCACCCGGGACAGCCGGGCAGCCAGCGCGGGATGGTCCGCCAGAGCTCCGCCCGCTATGGCCCGGTGCAACAGGCGGTACGCCCTGGCCACCCGGGCCCGGGCCTGCGGTCGCGGCAAAAGCCGCCGGCGGCGGCGCAGGATGGCCCCCGGCTCCGCCTGGCAGAGCTTTTCCAGCACCCGCCCGTCCAGGGCCCGGCGCAGGCCCACCCCGCCCACCACCCCCTCCAGCAGCCGGCCGCTCAGGTCGAAGGAGTACATCTCGCCGGTGCCGTACCCCACCAGCACCGTCTGCTCCTTGACCCGGGCCCAAAGCCCCCGGAGGGCTACTCCCATGGGTACCCCGGCTCCGCCACCCGGGTGCCGTCGGGCAGGGTGCGGACGGCGAAATCGGCGAAGACGGCGGGAGCCAGCTGCTGCAGCTGCTCCAGGACCAGAAGCGCCACGGCCCGGATCTCCGCGTCCGCGTGGGGCGAGGCCCGCATCCGCAGGAAGTGGCGCCACGCCCGCAGGTTGCCCGTCATCACCAGGGCCGTCTCCGTGGCGTTGGGCAGCACCGAGCGCGCCGCCTGGCGGGCCAGCTTGCGGCGCAGGGCCGGGTCCTCCACACCCCGGTAGCGATCCTTGAGGCGCTCCACCAGCTGGCGGTAGGCCTGCCGGGCCTGGCGCGCCACCTCCGCCAGCAGCCGGGCGGCCTCCGGGTCCTCCCGCAGCGCGGGGGGCAGCACCATGCGGCCCTCGGCCTCGTTCACGTAGCGCTGGCTCACCTGGGAATAGGAGAAGTGGCGGTGGCGCACGATCTCGTGGCTGCAGGAGCGGGAGATGCCCTCGATGAGGAAGCTGGCACTGGCGTGCTCCAGGACGCTCAGGTGCCCCTGCTCCAGCAGGTGGGCGATGTACTGCGCATTGGTGCGGCCGCTGGGATTGTGAAAGCTGCGGTAGCACAGCCGCCCGGCGAACTCCACCAGGCGCTGGCACGGGTTGTCGGTGTCCGTCTCCCACGGGATGTGGCCGGGAGCCACAAAGGAGGTGAAGGCCACCAGGGTGACCCGGGGGCCCTCCGCCCACAGGGGGGCCTGGGTTTCGCCCACGGCCCGAACGCCCCTTTCCCGCCGCCCGCCGGCGCCGGCTCCGCGGTCCGGCCTGGTGGCGGGCGGCCGCCTGGAGCTTCGCTGCGGGGCCGGCAGCACCCTGCGGGGAGGTGGGCAGCGGACCCGGGCGAACTTCCTGATGGCCCTCCATCGCCGAGCCTGGGGCGCAGGGACGGTATGGACCGAAGACGCCGCTTGGTCATCCTGGGCAGCACGGGCTCCCTGGGCCGCCAGGCCCTGGAGCTTTGCCGCCATTTCGCCGACCGGCTGCAGGTGGTGGCCCTGGGCGCTTCCGGCCGCCGCCTGGCGGAGCTGGCGGAGCAGGCCCGCACCTTCCGGCCGGAACTGGTGGCCGTGACCGACCCCCGGGCAGCAGAACCCCTGCAAAGGGCCCTGCAGGGCCTCGGGGGCACTCGGGTCGCGGCCGGCCCGCGGGCCCTGGTGGAAGCGGCCTGCCATCCCGACGCCGACCTGGTCATGGTGCTGACCCAGGGCCTGGCAGGCCTGGAGCCCACCCTGGAGGCCCTGGAGCTGGGCCGCCGGGTGGCCCTGGCCAACAAGGAGGTGCTGGTGGCGGCGGGCCCTCTGGTGGCCGCCTGCGGACATGTGGACGGCGGCCGGCTGCTGCCCGTGGACTCGGAGCACTCAGCCCTGTGGCAGAGCCTGTGGGGCGAGCAGCGGGCCTGGGTGCGCCGGGTGTGGCTTACCGCCTCCGGAGGCCCCTTCTGGGGCTGGAGCGAGGCCGAACTGGCATCGGTGACCCCGCAGCAGGCCCTGCAGCACCCCACCTGGCAGATGGGCCCCCGCATCACCGTCGACTCGGCCACGCTGATGAACAAGGGGTTTGAGGTCATCGAGGCCCACCACCTGTTCGGGGTGGCGCCCGAGGACATCCACGTCCTCATCCACCGCCAGAGCGTGGTGCACTGCGTGGTGGAGCTGGCCGACGGGTCGTACAAGGCCCAGTTCAGCCTGCCGGACATGCGCCTGCCCCTTCTCCTGGCCATGAGCTTTCCCGAGCGGTGGCCCTTCCCCGGGGCCAGCTTCCTGTTCGACCGGCCGGGCTCCCTGTGGCAGCTGACCCTGGAAAGGCCGGCCCAGGAGCCCCGCAGCGTGCGCCTGGCCCGGCAGAGCCTGCGGGCCGGTTCCACCTACCCCACGGTGCTGGTGGCCGCCGACGAGGTGGCGGTGCAGGCCTTTCTGGAGGGGCAGCTGCCCTTCCACCGCATCCTGGACGTGGTGGAGCAGGCGCTGGACCAGCACGTGCCGGCCCCCGGGCCCCTCACCCGGCAGGCGGTGCAGTGGGCCCAGCAGTGGGTGCAGGAGCAAGCGCCCAGGTGGCTGGAGCAGGCCCGGGACAGCCAGAAATTGTGACAGGCTCCCGAATAGCGTACAATGGGAAGCGACGGCATGCCTTCGCAAGGCCGGAGGGATGGCGCGCATGGCTCGGCGCATGCAAGCCACAGCAGACCTGGGCCTGACAGCCCGCATGTTCTTCACCATGGCCCTGTTGGCCGCTGTCTACCTGTTCTTCGTGAGCGTCCTTCTGTCGTACGGGGTGGACACCGGCTCCCTGGTGGTCATCGTGGGCCTGATGTTGCTGGCCCAGGTGTACCTGTCCGACAAGCTGGTCCTGTGGTCCACGGGAGCCCGGGAGGTGAGCCCCCAGGAGGAGCCGGAGCTGCACGAGATGGTGGCCCGGCTGGCGGCCCTGGCCGACATCCCCAAGCCCCGGGTGGCCATCGTGCCCACCGCGGTGCCCAACGCGTTCGCCACGGGGCGCAGCCCCCGGGCGGCGGTGGTGGCGGTGACCACGGGTCTTCTGGAGCGGTTGAACCGCTCCGAGGTGGAGGCGGTGCTGGCCCATGAGATCGCCCACATCCGCCACCGGGACGTGGTCATCATCACCCTGGCCAGCTTCTTCGCCACGGTGGCCGCGTTCCTGGTGCGCCAGATGATGTGGTGGGGCTGGTGGGGTGTGCCCACGGAAGGGCGCCGGGATGACCGCCAGGGCGGGGGCAACGCCTGGGTAGTCATCTACCTGGTGTCGCTGCTGGTGTACTTCGTAAGCCACCTGCTCATCCGGGCCCTGTCCCGGTACCGGGAGTACGCGGCCGACCGGGGGGCGGCCTTCCTGACGGGGGCCCCCTCCCAGCTGGCGTCGGCCCTCATCAAGATCAGCGGGGCCATGTCCCGCATCCCGGCGCAGGATCTGCGGCAGGCGGAGGCCTTCAACGCGTTCTTCATCATCCCCGCCATCAGCGCCGGCACCCTGGCCGAGCTGTTCTCCACCCACCCCTCCCTGGAGAACCGCCTGGCCTACCTGCGCCGCTTGGAGCAGGAGCTGCGGGGCCGCTGAGGGGCCGCTGAGCGGGATGGCCGGTCCAGCAGCCGGGGCGGGGTAGCCCATGGCCTGGCGGCAGTGGCTGGACGCCCTGCTGGGCCGGCCCCGGCTTGTGCCGGCCCGCCCGGAAAAGCTGTTCGCCCTGGTCACGGCGGCCCCCACCCTGGAGCAGGAGCTGGGGTGGGTGAGCACCGGCCGGGCCGGGGTGTGCCTGAAGCCGGTGGCCACCCTTCAGTACGCGGAAGTACAGCAGGAACTGGTGGAGCTGGCCCGGCTGGGAGCCCGGGAGACCAAAAGCCGTGTGGAAGCGGTGCGGGACGAGTTGGGCTTCTCCTGGCTGGTGCTGGAGGACCCCCAGTTCGAGGATCTGGTGACCTTGGCGCACCTGGCGGTCTCCACCCTGGAGGAGAAGGGATTCGGCACCCAGGTGCTGTCTGCGGTCTTCCGGTTCCAGCCCGGCCCCCGCCTGCAGGAGATGGCAGCCGAGACGCTGCCTTCCCGCATCTACCTCATCTACAACTACAAGCGGGGCACCTTCTACCCCTTTTTGCCCCGGGGCGCGCAGGCGAAGGCCGCCGACGGACGGCTGGAAGGCGCGGAGCTGCAGGCAGCGGCACTGCTGGGCCGGGAGCTTCCCGTGGAAAAAGACCCGTCCCGGTGGTACGCGCTGTGGGAGTGCCCGGTGTAAGGCGGCGCGCGAGGTTGGGCGGCGCGCCCGTCCGGGCCGCCCGGCAGCCCTTCACTGGGGCAAGCAGCCCTCAGCGGGGCAAGAGGTCCCGGGGATAGCCGGACAGCAGCTGCCGGGCTTCCGCCAGGGTCATGTCCGGCGGCGGCAGGATGAGGTCGGACTCCCGCAGCTCTCCGTCGCCCAGCCGGCGGCCCATCTGCCGCACCAGCTCCAGCACCCGGCTCAGCTCCCTGCGGAAGGCCTCCTCGTCACCGGCTTCCACTGCCGCGAGCAGCGCGTTGTCCGCCTCGTCCAGCCTGGCCAGGGCCTCGCCGCCCAACTCGTACTGCCCCTCCGTGGCGATGCGGACGATCACGGCGAGCCCACCTCCCGCTTGAGCCGGGCCAGCTCCTGCTGCACCTGCTCCGAGACCCGCAGGCGCGCCAGCTCCTGCTCCACGTCGGTGCTTCCTGCGGGCCGGATCTGGTCTTCCAGCACTCCCGAGGCCACCAGCTCGTCGATGGCGGCGGCCCGGGCCCGCAGGTTCTCCGTCTTCTCCTGGGCCCGCTCCACGGCCAGGCCCACGTCGGCCAGCTCTTCGGACAGGCCGGTGGCCGCCTCGCTGATGCGCACCTGGGCTTCCGCGGCGGAATAGCGGGCCTTGATGACCTCCTTCTGGGCCCGGAAGGCCTCCACCTTCGCCCGCAGGCGGGCTTCCGCCACCTCCAGCTTCTTCTGCTCGGCCTCCAGCTCCTTGAGCTGAGCCTCCACCCCCGCGGCCTGCCCCTCCAGCTCGGCCTTGCGCTGCAGGGCCGCCACCGCCAGGTCCTCCCTGCCGGCCCGCAGCGCCTCCCGGGCCTGGCCTTCCAGGCGGGAGGCCGTCTCCCGCAGGCGGATGGCCTGAAGCTCCAGGCGTTTCTTGGCCGTCACCACCTCGGCCATATTGCGGCGCACCTGCTGGATGAGCTCCAGCTGCCGCTGGTAGGAGTACTCCAGCGTCTCCCGGGGGTCTTCCCAGCGCTCCACCAGCTTGTGCACCTTGGCCTTTACCACCGTGCTCATCCGGGAAAGCAAGCCCACCGGCGCTCCCACCCCGTCCAGGAGTTGCGGGCAGCGGGCCATTCTGGGCCCATTATAGCCCGGTTCGGGCGGAAAGCTGGCGCTGCGGGGGTAAGCCCGCCGCAGGCAAGGTATGGGCAAGGCGCCAAACCGCCGAGAACGGCAGCGGCCCGGCGGCGGCTGCCCCCATGCCGACGGCCATGGTGGTTAACAAGGTAAAGTATTGACAGCACTAACTATCGCCGGTAGACTGGTCGTGGCAAAGGGGGAGCACCGGTGGCAAGGCAGGCCCTTCCGCTGGAGATGGAGTACCGCTACGGGTTCTCGGACCCGGAGCAGTACGTCTACAAGTCGCCCAAGGGGCTGTCCCGTCAGGTGGTGGAGGAGATCTCCTCCATCAAGGGCGAGCCCGACTGGATGCGGCAGTTCCGCCTCAAGGCCCTGGAGATCTTCCTTTCCAAGCCCATGCCGGGCTGGGGCGGGGATCTCTCCCGGCTGAACTTCGACGACATCCACTACTACATCCGCCCCACCGACCGCCGGGGGCGCAGCTGGGACGAGGTTCCTGAGACCATCAAGCGCACCTTCGACCGGCTGGGCATCCCGGAGGCGGAGCGCAAGTTCCTGGCCGGGGTGACGGCCCAGTACGAGTCCGAGGTGGTCTACCACAGCATCCGCAAGGAGCTGGAGCGCCAGGGCGTCATCTTCGTGGACAC
>DATCLL010000044.1:0-4899 GCA_036563935.1 Limnochordales bacterium
GGCCCAGCATGAACACCAGGTCGCCTGCCGTGCGCCGGCCCCGGCTCCAGGCGGGACCCGCTCCGGCCTGCGGCGCACCGGCTTTCTGCCCGCCGGCTGCCGGAGGGCCGGGCAGCGCCACCAGCGCGGGCCTGCCCGGCGTGAGAAGCTCGTGCAGCCTTCCGGAATTGGGGAGGTGGACCGCCTGGGGCCTTCCCCCCATGTGCACCAGAGCGGCAAAACGGTTGAGCCGGCGCAGCAGGACCGCCGGGCAAAGCTCACCGGCTATTCGCATCGGCGGCCAGGCAGCGGGCGCACAGCCCGTAAAACTCCAGCCGGTGCTGGCGCACCTGCACGCCCATCAGCTGCTCCACCGCCCGGTCCAGCTTCTCGTGCACCGGCATGGGAACGTCCTCCACGCGCCCGCACCGTTCGCACACGAAGTGGTAGTGGTTGGCGGCCACGCCGTCGAAGCGGGTGTAGGATTTGCTGTAGCGCAGCTCCAGCACTTCGCCCGTCTCGCTGAGGATGCGCAGGTTGCGGTAGACGGTGCCCAGGCTCACGTGGGGCAGCTCCCGCCGGACCTGCTGGTACACCCACTCGGCGGTGGGATGGCAGCGGGTGCTGCGCAGCACCCGCAGGATCACTTCCCGCTGCTTGGTGCGCCGGATGAATCCCCGGATTTCGCCCATCCCCCGGCCCTCCCCCCGGCCAGGCGCCCCTGGCGCACGCCCCGGGCTTTGCGACGCCCTTCACAATCCTCGGTTCCAGCCTACGGCCCCGGCACGGGCCTGTCAACGCGAAACATTCTCAACACCCGCCCGGACCTTTGTCCGGGACAGTTCCGCAGGCAGGCGCCGCCGCAGCCCGGGCCGTTTGCTGGAACACCCGCTCCGCCCGGTAGGAGCTGCGCACCAGCGGCCCGCTGAAGGCCTCCACAAACCCCGCCTCCAGCGCCCACTGCCGGTAGCGCTCGAACTCCGCCGGCGTCACGTAGCGCTCGACGGGCAGGTGGTGGCGGGTCGGGCGCAGGTACTGGCCCAGGGTGAGGATGTCCACCCCCACCCGCCGCAGGTCCTCCATGGCCTCCCGCAGCTCCTGCTCCGTCTCCCCCAGGCCCAGCATCAGGCTGGACTTGGTGAGCACGTCGGGCCGGTGGGCCTTGGCGTGGGCCAGCACCGCCAGGCTCTGGTCGTAGCCGGCCCGGGGATCCCGGACCCGGGGCGTCAGGCGCCGCACCGTCTCCAGGTTGTGGGCGAACACGTCCAGCCCCGAGTCCACCACCACCTCCACCGCCCGGAGATCCCCCTGGAAGTCCGGGGTGAGCGCCTCCACCCGCACGTGGGGGGTGCGGGCCTTGATGGCGCGCACCGTCCTGGCGAAGTGCTGCGCGCCCCCGTCGGGCAGGTCGTCCCGGTCCACGGAGGTGAGCACCACGTACTGCAGCCCCAGCTCCTCCACCGCCTGGGCCACCCGCTCGGGCTCGTCGGGATCCACGGCGCCCCGGGGGTTGCCCGTGGCCACCGCGCAGAACCGGCAGGCCCGGGTGCAGACCCACCCCAGGATCATGAACGTGGCGGTGCCGTGCCCCCAGCACTCGCCCACGTTGGGGCACAGGGCTTCCTGGCAGACGGTGTGCAGCCGAAGCCGGCTCACCACGTCCAGCACGTGCGCGTAGGTGGGCCCGAAGGGCAGCGTGACCCGCAGCCAATCGGGCTTGGGCCGCCCGTCGGGAGGGGGCGGGGTCTTGCGCAGCCACCCCCGGGGAGCCACCCGGGGAGGCGCGGACGAGGCCTCGGGCGGCGCCGGCGGCGCCGCCGGGCCGGTGGACGGCAAGCTTTCTGCCCGCTCCAAAAGCCTTCCCTCCTGCCCAGCGCCTGGTTGGGGGAGTTCCGCGCCGGCGCCCGCACGCCTGCCTGGCCCGCTGCGGATGTCCCGGGACAGGGTTCCCTTGACAGGGCCGCGCGGGCGCCGGTAGTCTGGAACCGAACGCAATCGTGTCGCGGCAGGGGGAGCCGGGCTCCGCCGGCTGAGAGGGCAGCGTGGGCTGCCGACCCCTTGAACCTGATCTGGGTAATGCCAGCGCAGGGATTGCCGGTCCACCAGCCTTCCCCCGCAGCGGGCCCGGGCGCGCGGCGCCGGGCCGCACGTTCTCCCTGCCAGCCTTCCTCTACAGGGGTGGCGCCGGCATGGCAGCACAGCTTCCCTCCCTTCCCGCCAGGGCCGAGGTGGTGGTGGCAGGGGGCGGCATGATCGGGCTTTGCGTCGCCTTCGAGCTGGCCCGCCTGGGATTGCCCGTGGTGGTGCTGGAGCAGGATCGCATCGGGGGACGGGCGGCCGGGGCGGTGGCGGCCGGCATGCTGGCCCCGGCGGCGGAAGCCGAGCACGAGGACGAGCCCATGGTGCAGCTGGCCCTGGAAAGCCAGCGCCTGTACCCCTCCTTTGTGGCCGAGCTGGAGCAGCTGAGCGGCCTCTCCTGCGGGCTGGTGCAGGAGGGCAGCCTGCTGGTGGCCCTCACCCGGGATGACGTGGAAGAGTGGCTGCACCTGCAGGCCTTCCAGCAGCGCCTGGGCCTGGCCTCCCGGTGGCTGGAGGCAGACGAGGTGCTGGCCATGGAGCCCCAGCTCAGCCCCCGGGTGCTGGGCGCCCTGTTCTGCCCCCAGGATTACCAGGTAGACCCCCGTGCCATGCTGAAGGCCCTGGCTGTGGCGGTGCGCCGCCTGGGCGGGCAGGTACTGGAAGGGGCCCGGGTGACGGGGTTCGAGACCCAGGGCGGAAGGCTGCACGGGGTGGTGGGACGCTGGCAGGCCCCAGGCCCGCAGGATGGGGCGCAGGAGGGCACGCCCTTTTCCCTGCCGTGCCGCATGGCGGTGCTGGCCTGCGGGGCATGGAGCAGCTATGAGCTGGACTGGCCGGGGCCGCCGCTGGGTGTGCGGCCCGTGAAGGGGCAGCTGGTGCGCCTTCGGGGCCCGGCCCTGCTGCGCCACGTGGTGCGCACCCCCAGAGGGTACCTGGTTCCCCGCCCCAACGGCGAGCTGGTGGTGGGCGCCACCATGGAGGAGCAGGGCTTCGACGCGACCCCCACCGCGGGCGCCATCATGGACCTCCTGTGGAACGCGCGCCTGGTGGTCCCGGCGGTGTACGACCTGGCATGGTCCGAGGTGAACGTGGGCTTCCGGCCCGCCTGCCGGGACCAGGCGCCCGTCATCGGCCCTGCCGGGGTGGAGGGGCTGTTTGTGGCCAGCGGCCACTTCCGGCACGGGGTCCTGCTGGCACCGGCCACGGCCAGGCACCTGGCCCGGTGGATGGTGGAGGCCAGCGAGCCGCCCCTTCTGGCTGCCTTCTCACCCCTGCGCGCCAGCCTGGCGGCCGCAGCCGATGGGAGGGAGACGGGACCGTGAGCGGCGAAGGGGCTCAAGACCGGGTGCTGGTCAACGGCCAGCCCCACCCGCTTCCGCCGGGGGGAAGCCTGGTGGCGCTGCTGGGCCAGCTGGGCATCGGCACCTCCACGGCCGGTGTGGCGGTGGCCGTCAACGACCGGGTAGTTCCCCGGGCCCAGTGGGACAGCGTGCGGCTTGCTGCGGGCGACCGGGTGGAAGTGGTTCGGGCGGTTCAGGGGGGTTGAGGCAGTGGAAGCGGAAGACCGGTGGGAACTGGGAGGCGTCACCCTTCGTTCCCGGCTCATCGTGGGCACCGCCCGCTACCCGAGCCTGCAGGTGATGCTGGACGCCCTGGCGGCCAGCGGCACCGAGATGGTGACGGTGGCCCTGCGGCGCGTCAGCGTGGACGGCGGCCCGGAGAACCTCTACCAGATCCTGCGGGAGCGGGGATATCACATCCTGCCCAACACGGCCGGCTGCTACACCGTCAAGGATGCGGTGCTGACCGCCGAGCTGGCCCGGGAGGCCCTGGGCACCTCCCTCATCAAGCTGGAGCTCATCGCCGACGACGAGACGCTTTTGCCGGACACGGAGCAGCTTCTGGAGGCTGCCCGCATCCTGGTGCGGGAAGGCTTCCAGGTGCTCCCGTACACCAACGACGACCCCGTGACGGCCCGCAAGCTGGAGGACCTGGGGTGCGTGGCCGTGATGCCCCTGGCCGCCCCCATCGGCTCGGGCCTGGGCATCCGCAACCCCCACAACATCCAGCTCATCCGAAGCCGGGTGCAGGTTCCCGTGGTGGTGGACGCCGGCGTGGGAACGGCCTCCGACGTGGCCATCGCCTTCGAGCTGGGATGCGACGGGGTGCTGCTGAACTCGGCCATCGCCCGGGCCCGGGATCCCGTCCGCATGGCCCGGGCCATCCGCCACGCCGCGGTGGCCGGGCGGGAAGCTTTCCTGGCAGGTCGCATGCCCCGGCGGTTCCTGGCCGAGCCCACCAGCCCCATGGCGGGCCGCATCGTCACCGGGCCTGCCGGCCCGGGCATGGCCGGCACGGGGGCCGCTACGGCAGGCGGCACGGGGGCCAGGGCAGGGACCGGTACGGCGGCGGCTTCCCCGCAGCGGCCGTGACCGGCGCCAGCGCTCGGCCCTGGCTCATGCTGGTCACCGACCGCCGCCTGGTGGCCGCGGGGGACCTGGTGGCGGCGGTGCGGGCCGCGGTGGCCGCCGGCGTGGATCTGGTGCAGCTGCGGGAAAAAGACCTGGACGACGGCTCCCTGGAGCGGCTGGCCCAGGCCCTTCTGGCCGCCGTGGGCCCTTGGGCCCGGCTGCTGATCAACGGCCGGTCCGAGCTTGCCCTCCAGCTGGGGGAGCCGGTGGGGCTGCACCTGCCGGAACACCAGCCCCTGCCCCCCCGCCGGCCTGGCTTTTGGGGCCGCTCGGTGCACAGCCCGCAGGCAGCGGCCGCTGCCGCCAGGCAAGGCGCCCGCTACCTGGTGGCCGGCCCGGTCTACCCCACCTCCTCCAAGCCCGGGGCCAC
>DATCLL010000045.1:0-7662 GCA_036563935.1 Limnochordales bacterium
GGCGGCCGGGGCCGTTGCCTTGGGCGTGGCGGCCAGGGCTGCCGGCCACGCGGCCACAGACAGGAGCAGGGTGGCCGCGGCCAGCCTCGCGATCCAGCGCATGCCTTTTCCCCCCTCTCCGATCCAAAAGGGGGGCAGGGGAAGGCGAAAAGTTCCCGGGGGACCCGCAGGGGTCACGAGGGCGGGGCGCCCGGTGCAGAGGGAGGACCCAGCAAGCTGCGGCGCAGGTGCTCCCGGGCCCGATGAACCCTGGAGCGCACCGTGCCCACGGGAACCCCTGCTGCGCGAGCAGCAGCCTGGTAGTCAAGCCCCAGCCAGTGCACCAGCACGAAGGTGCGGCGAACCGGCTCGGGCAGCGTGCGCAGGGCATGCACCAGGTCCGTGCGGGTGCAGGCCTGCTCCAGCGGGTCGTCGGACGGCGGGCTGCCGGCAGAGTCGGGATGCACCGCCGGAGGCTGCAACACCAGGGCCTCCCGGCGGACCCTGCGCTGCTGCTGGAGGAGGGCATGCAGCATCGCGGTGCGGCACCACGCCACAAAGGCATGCTCCGAGCGAAGCGGTGAGCGGGCCTGCATCGCCGCCAGAGCGGTCTCCTGGGCCAGTTCCTGGGCCTGATCCAGGCTGTGAGCCATGCGGCGGGCCAGGCGCAGAAGCTGCGGGTAGTGTTGCTCCAGCAGCCGGCCCATGGGAACGCCGCCCTCGCCGAAGAGCGCGACGAGAAGGCCCACCAGGCCCCGCACGCCGGGCGTGGTGCTGTGGGGCCACTGCGCGCCCAACGCCCAGGAGGCCAGTCGCCATCCGCCCGGCAGCACCGCCCATCCCCACCCGGTCAACACCGAGGCAGGATGCACGACCCCCCACCTCCTGCGTCCGACTGCCGGCCCAGCCCTCAGCTCCAGCGGGGCAGGCGCAGCGGCGGCAGCGCCCGCTCGATGGCCTGGCGCCGGGCCTCGAGCCACGGAGGCAGCACCAGCCGCTCCCCGAGCCGCTCCACGGGCTCGTCGGTGGCGAACCCCGGCCCGTCCGTGGCCAGTTCGTACAGCACGCCGCCGGGCTCCCGGAAATAGACGGACCGGAACCAGAACCGGTCCACCACCGGGGTGGGCCGGCAGCCTGCCTGCTCCGCCTGCGCCCGCACCGCCTGCTGCTCGGCCTCGTCGGCCACCCGCCAGGCCACGTGGTGGATGCTCCCGGCGCCCCACCAGCCTGGCCGGTGGGCGGGCAGCTCCTTGAGGTCCACCAGGCAGCCGCTGCCCCCGTCCTCCACGGCCAGCCGGTGCCAGCCGTCCTCCTCGCCCGCCGGCCGGAACCCGAGGGCATGCTGCAACAGCTCCACGCTGGGCGCCAGCCGGCGCACCCACAGCCGCACCGAGTGCAGGCCCCGCACCTGCCGCTCGGCCGGGACCGGGCCCCGCTGCCACGGGGTGAAGGGCCGCCGCAGGGCCGACTCGCTCTCCACCAGGCACACGGGCAGCCCGTGGGGATCCCGGAAGGCCAGCGCGGCTTCCCCAAAGCGGGACTGCGGGCCGGCCAGTTCCACCGAGGCCCGCTGCAGCCGTTCCTGCCAGAACGGGAGGCTGCCCGGGGGGACGGCCAGGGCCACCTCCACGATCTGGCCCACGCCCGGGGCGCCGGGGGGCAGGGCGGGCGAGGGGAAGAAGGTGAGGTCCGTGCCGGGATGGCCGTCGGCGTCGGCGAAGAACAGGTGGTAGGTGAATGGGTCGTCCTGGTTCACCGACCGCTTCACCAGGCGCATGCCCAACACGCCCGCGTAGAACCCCAGGTTCTGCTGGGGGTCTCCCGCGATGGCCGTCACATGGTGGATGCCCCGCACCCCGACCATGGTCAGCTGCCACCCGCCCGGAGAGTTCTGCGTCGTGCCCGCGCGCACCTGGGACACAGGCCGTGGAACTCCACCCGGGCGGACAGCACCGTCCAGCCGGCAAGTTGGCCAGGGCCGCCGGGGGCGTGGGGAGGGCCTGAGGCGAAAAGCGGAACCGGCTGCAGCGCCGCAGTCGCCGAGGGCGCCAGGTCGACGTCCACGATGGTTCCGCACCGCTGGCAGATGAGGTGGTGGTGGGGTTCCACGTGGACGTCGTAGCGGACTGCGCCGTCCGGGCTCACCACCCGCTTGATGATCCCGCGCTCGCTGAGCACGGCCAGGTTCTGGTACAGGGTGGCCAGGCTGAGGGGCGTTCCGGCCCGGCGCAGACCCTCGAAGATCTCCGCGGGCGTGAGGTGGCCGGGATGGCTGCGCAGGAAGGCGAGCAGCTTGCGGCGGGGCCCGGTGGGCCGCAGCCCGCGCGCCTGCAACAGCGTTGCCACGTCGTCCCAGGATGGCGCCATGTCCTGCCTTATTATACGCACGCGGGCCAGGCGTGCCGGCGTTGACGATGCCGGGTGTGGTGTCTAGCATGAAAGCCAGTGGTTCGCCGGACGGCTATCCAAGTCGGCCCAGACGGGGGTGTGGCCGCGTGAGCAAACGGGAACGGCGGGCAGGCTCGTGGGCGGTTGTGGCCGTTGGGATGCTGGCGGCGGCGTGGGCCGGGGCACTGGTGGGGCAGGCCGTGGCGGCGCCGGCGGCACCGGTGGTGCTGAAGCTGGGGCACGTGGTGGCCACCGGGCACCCGTACCACTTCGGGGCCACGGAGTTCGCGCGGCTGGTGGCGGAGCGCACGGGAGGCCGGGTGCGCATCGAGGTGTACCCGGCCGGCCAGCTGGGGGCCGGCGAGCGCGAGGAGATAGAGGCCCTGCAGCTGGGCGGGATCGACCTGGTGGTGACCGGCACCGCGGTCATGGCCAACTTCCTGCCTGACTTCAGCGTCATGGACCTGCCGTTTCTTTTCCGGGACTACCGCCACGTGGACGCGGTGCTGGACGGCCCGGTGGGCCGGGAGCTTGTGGAACGTTTGAACCGCGCGAACCTGAACATCACGGGCCTCGCCCTGTGGGAGCAGGGCTTTCGATACCTGACCAACAGCCGCAGGCCCATCCAGGTTCCCTCCGACGTGCGGGGCCTCAAGATCCGGGTGCAGGAGAACCCCATCCACGTGGACAGCTTCAACGCGCTGGGGGCGCTGGCCACGCCCATGGCGTGGGGCGGGGTGTACACGGCGCTGCAGCAGGGGGTCATCGACGGCCAGGAGAACCCCATCCCGGTGCTGACCAGCCACAAGATCTACGAGGTTCAGAAGCACCTGGCCATGACCGGCCATTTCTACGCCCCGGCCATCATCATCATGAACACGGCCCGCTTCCGCTCGCTGCCGCCGGACGTCCAGGAGATCTTCCTGGCGACCGCCGCCGAAGTCTCCCGCTCGGAGCGGGCCGTGGCCCGGCGCATGGAGGCCGAGCAGGTGGATGAGCTGCGCCGGCTGGGCATGCAGGTGACCTATCCCGACAAGGCTGCCTTCCAGCGGGCCATGCAGGCGGTCTACGCCAAGTACGGGCCCCGGTTCGGACCGCTGGTGGATCGCATCCTGCAGGCCGGGCAGTGAGAGGAGGCGGCCGGGTGCACCTCGCCCGCACGGCCCGGGCGGCCCAGGCCGGCCGGCGGAAGGACCTGGCGCGGGCGGCTGCCTGGCTTTCCCGGCAGGTCGACCGGGTCAGCATGGCGGCGGCCGCAGCCCTGGCTGCGGGCATGACCGTCACGCTGGGGCTTCAGGTGCTGTTCCGGTTCGTGGTGCGCTCGCCCCTTTCGTGGTCGGAGGAACTGGCCCGCTACTGCTTCGTGTGGCTCGCCTCCCTGGGCGCGGCGGCCGCCCTGCGGCGGGGGCTGCACCCCGCGCTGGAGCTGGGGACCACAGGCCAGCAAGGGCGCGGCCGGCCGAGGTGGCAGATACTGGGCGAGCTATCGGCGGGCGTCTTCCTGCTGGTGGTGGCCGTGTACGGGTGGCGGCTGGCCGCCTTCAACATGCGCCAGGTCTCTCCCGCCATGGGGCTTCCCATGGGCGTGCCGTATGCGGCCGTCCCTACCGCGGCGTGCGTGATGCTGCTGCACCTGCTGGCCCGGTGGAGCTCGCCCGGGGAGGACGGCGGCGAGCCGTGAGCGCCCTGGCGGGCCTGTCCGGGCTGGTGCTTTTGCTTTTGGGAGTGCCCATCCCCTTTGCCATCGGGCTGGGTTCGGCCCTGGGGCTGGGCTACGGGGGCCTTCCCCTCACCCTGCTGGTGCAGCGCATCTTTTCGGCCCAGGACTCCTTCCACCTCATGGCCATCCCGCTGTTCGTGCTGGCAGGGGCCCTGATGAACGAAGGCGGCATGAGCGAGCGGCTGGTGGGGCTGGCCGACGCGCTGGTGGGCCGGCTGCGGGGCGGGCTGCTTCACGTCAACATCCTGTCCAACGTCTTTTTCTCCGGCATATCGGGCTCGGCGGCGGCCGACGCGTCGGCGGTAGGCTCCATCCTCATCCCCGGGATGCAGCGGGCCGGATACCGCCGGGAGCTGGCCGCGGCCGTCACCGCGGCCGCCTCCCTCATCGGCCCCATCGTTCCGCCCAGCATTCCCATGATTTTGTACGGGGTCGAGGCGGGCGTCTCCATCGGGAAGCTGTTTCTGGCCGGGGCCGTTCCGGGGCTGTTGCTGGCGGCGGCGCAGATGGGCGTGGCAGCCTGGGTGGCCCGCCGGGAAGGTCTTCCCGCCGGCCGCCCCGCCTCATCCCGGGAGCTGTGGGCCGCGCTTCGCCGGGCGGCGTGGGCGGCAGGCATGCCACTGGTCATCCTGGGGGGCATCCTGGGCGGCGTCTTCACACCCACGGAGGCTGCGGCGGTGGCGGTCTTTTACGCCCTGGCGGTGGGGTGGCTGGTGCACCGGGAGCTGAACGCTGCCCGCATCGCCCGGGCTCTGGCGGAGACCGCGCTGACCACGGGCGTGGTCATGCTCATGATCGGCGTGACGGAGGCGCTGGCGTGGATTCTGGCCCGGGAGCGGGTTCCCCAGGTGCTGGCCGAGAGGGTGGCCGGCCTGGGGTGGAGCCCGGGTCTGGTGCTGCTGGCGGTGAACCTCCTGCTTTTGCTCATCGGCGTTCCCCTGGAGCCGGCGCCGGCGCTGCTCATCCTGGTTCCCGTGCTCATGCCCATGGTCCAGCGCCTGGGCATCGACCCCGTTCACTTCGGCGTGGTGATGGTGCTGAACCTGGTCATCGGCCTGGTGACGCCCCCGGTGGGTGCCTCCATCTTCGTGGTGGCCGCCATCAGCCGGGTGCCCATCCTGGCCATGACCCGGGCCATGTGGCCCTTTCTGGCCGTCTCCATTGCCGTGCTGCTGGTGGTGACCTACGTGCCGGCCCTGTCGCTGTGGCTGCCTTCCCTGGCGGGCCCCTGAGGGCCGGTGCGGGCCTGCCCTGGGACCCGCACCGGCCCCAGAGGGGCGGCGGCTGCCCGGGCCTCACCAGCCGGCGGCGGGCTGGCCTGTGGGCAGGGAAGCCTGGGATGCCGCCCGGGGGGCCTCGGGCGCCGACAGGGCGTGCGGCGCCGGGCTCGTGAAGTCCGGATAGGCTACCACGCCGTGCTCGAAGAGGTCCAGGCCGCGCAGCTCCTCCTCGGTGCTCACCCGAAGCCCGATGATGGCCCGGATGAGGAGGAAGGCCACGTAGGACAGACTGAAGGCCCACACGAAGGCGGCCACGACCCCTACCAGCTGGGACAGCAGCTGGCCGAAGCCACCGCCGTACAGAAGCCCCGTCTCCTGGTCAAACAGCCCCACCGCCAGGGTTCCCACAGCACCGGCAAAGCCGTGCACCGGCACCGCCCCCACCGCGTCGTCGACCTGCCAGCGCTCCAGGAGAAGGGTTCCGTAGTACATGGCCGCTCCGCCCAGCAGGCCGATGACCAGGGCGGCCCCGTTGCCCACGAAGGCGCACCCTGCGGTGATGGCCACAAGACCGGCCAGGGCGCCGTTGAGCGCAGAACCCACCGAGAACTTCCCCGTGTGCAGCTTGGCCAGGAACAACCCCGCCAGGGCTCCCGTGGAGGCGGCCAGGTTGGTGTTGACGGCCACCCGGGCGGCCAGGCCGGCCAGGTCGCCGGCGATGCCCAGGGTGCTGCCGGGGTTGAAGCCGAACCAGCCGAACCACAAGATGAAGACGCCCAGGGCGGCCAGGGTCAGGCTGTGGCCCTGCAGGCCCCCGTTGCCGTTGCCGTTACCCGTGCCTGAAGGGCCGGAGGCGGTGTGGGTGAAGCGCCCGATGCGCGGCCCCAGCAGCAGGCACCCGGCCAGCGCGGCCCAGGCGCCCACGCCGTGGACCACGGTGGACCCTGCGAAGTCCTTCATGGGCACGGGCAACCGGCTGAGCCAACCCCCGCCCCACACCCAGTGGCCCACCACGGGGTAGATGAAGGCCGCCATGAGGAAGCTGAACAGCAGGTAGGAGGAGAAGCGGGTCCGCTCGGCCATGGCCCCGCTGACGATGGTGGCTGCCGTGCCCGCGAAGACCACCTGGAACATCCAGAAGGTCTGGGTGTCCAGGCCGGTCCAGTCCACCGAAGGCAGACGCTGGGGCACAAAGAACCCCGACGTGCCCACCAACCCTGCCAGGGACGCCCCGAACATGAGCGCAAAGCCCACCGCCCAGTAGGCCACCGTGCCGGCGCAGAAGTCCATGAGGTTCTTGAGGACAATGTTGCCGGCGTTTTTGGCCCGGGTGAAGCCCGCCTCCACCATGGCGAACCCTGCCTGCATGAAGAAGACCAGGAAGGCGGTGAGCAGGGTCCACGCGGTGTTAAGGGATTTCGCCAGCGCCGCCGGATCCATGGGTACCACACCTTTCCGTGCTGGCGGAACGGGCCGCCGCTTCTGGGCAAGAAGCATACAAAGGTGACATGGTGCTGTCAAGTCAGAGTCATCTACAAGTCGCATGCGCCAACGACCAAGGAGATGCATGTCAGGTCAATGGCCGAGAAGTCTCGTGGCAACCTCGCACGCAACCCCGCGTGGCGGCCCCTGGCGTCGGGGCATACTGGTTCCAGGTCTGCCCGCGCCTGGCATGCCGGCCAGCGGGGAGTGGGGAGAGCGGTGTAGATGGACCCAACCCGGCAGCGCCAACAGCAGCATTCCCAGCAGGGCGCCGCCCGACCGGTGGCCCAGGATGTGCGGACGGCCACGGCCACGCAGCCGATCCCGCTGGCCAGCCGGTCGGTCACCCCCAGGGTGGTGGCGCCCCCTGCCCAGGGGCCGCCGGGTGGTCCGGGCGACACCCTTGACCCCGCCCTGTCGGGGGCCCAGGCGGTGGCTTCGGCGGTGGCACAGTCGCTGGCCCGGGCCCAGGTGGAGCTGGCCGTGCAGCTTCAGGCCCACCTGGACCGGCTGGCCAGGCTGCTGGAGCAGGCCGCGGGCACCGTGCGCCAGATGCAGCAGACCCTCGTCCCGCAGGAGCAGGCGGTCCACCCGCCGGCGCAGGGCGGGGCTTCGCCTTCCGCCGTCAGGGAATAAGCCCGTGGCGCGTTGCCAGGTACCAGCCGGCACCCGCAATCGTCATCAGCAGGGCCCACCAGAGGGCAGCGGCCAGTAGAGGGCCTGTGGCCGACGCCAATAGCCTGCCCCGGGAGGACCGAGGGGGACGGGGGCCGCCGGCTGGGGCGGAATTGCGCGGTCTGGACGGCAGGCCCAACGTTCCATTCCTCTCGGTGACCCGTCAGCTGTCAGGTAGCCGCCGGAACGGCCCCCTTT
>DATCLL010000046.1:0-2614 GCA_036563935.1 Limnochordales bacterium
GATGAGCTGGGGACGGTGGCCGGTGACGTAGCGAACGTTTTCGTCCTTCCACAGCAGAAGCCCGTCCAGCTGTGCCCGCTCCATGGCCTGCCAGACCCTCTGCCAGCGCTTGCGGCGCAGGCCCTCGAAGTCCACCCGGGCCTCGTAGTCCACCTGGAACGGGCCCATGGCCCAGCCGGGAAACGCCGGCTCACGGGCGCTGTCCGCCGGCGGCGCCGGCCGGTCGGATGCGGCGTGCACGCTCATGCTCTCGCCTCCTTTCCCGGCCCCGGCAGAAAGCGCCCGGTGCCCGGCGGCGCAACAGGCCTCCCGTTTTCGGCCACCCGCAAGCCCCGCAGGTAGGTGGCCACCACCGCCCCCTGCACCGTGCGCCCGGCATACGGCGTCCACCCTGCCCGGGACAGCACGGCGTCGTCGGCGAGGCTGCGGCGGGCCGTGGGGTCCACCAGGACGAAGTCGGCGTCGCTGCCCACGGCCAGGGTGCCCTTGCGGGGGTACAGGCCGTACAGGCGGGCCGGCATGGCGCTGTACACCTGCACCAGCCGCTGCAGGGAGATGCGCCCGGCCAGCGCGGCGTCCAGCAGCAGGGCCGAGGTGGTGTCGATGCCCGGCAGGCCGAAGTGGACGTCCCAGATGGAGCCTTCCTCCTTCTGGGCCCGGGTGGCCGGGGCGTGGTCGCTGGCGATGTAGGCCACGCGGCCGTCCCGCACCCGCTCCCACATGGCCTCCAGGTCCTCGGGGGAACGGGCCCTGGCCGGGGGCGTGAACTTGCGGAAGGCTCCGTGCCGCAGGGCCTCCTCCTCGTACAGCAGCAGGTACTGCGGGCATGACTCCGCCCACAGGGGCGCTCCCCGGGCCGAGGCGGAAGCCACCAGGTCCACCACCGAGGGGTGGCTGCAGTGCGCGACGACGGTGCGGGCCCTGCAGGCCGCCGCCAGCTGGCAGACGGTGGAGACGGCCAGCTGCTCGGCCAGAAGGGAACGCCACCGGGGCAGCACGGAACCGTCCCGCAACCCCGAGGCCCGAAGGCGCGCCTCGGCAAACCGGGTCAGGGAGTCTTCCTCCGCGTGCACCAGGAAGATGGTTCCGGCGGGGCCCAGCTGCTCCATGGCCTGCTGCAGCATCCCCCAGGGAACCGCCTCGATGCCGTGGGTGGTGCAGGTGAACACCTTGATGAAACAGGCGCCGGCCTGCCAGGCGGATGCCACCTCCGGGAGGCCCCGGGGTGAGAAGTGCGCGCCCAGCCCGAAGTCCACCACGGAGCGATCCGCCAGGTAGCGGGCCTTCTCCTCCAGGGCCGGGCCGTCCATCACGGGATGCACGTGGCTGTGCTCCAGCACGCAGGTGACCCCTGCGGCCGCCGCGGCAGCGCTTCCCGTGGGGAAGTCCTCCCGGCTGGGGTCACCGGGGTCCATGAAGTGGACGTGGGCATCCACAAAGCCCGGCAAGACCAGCAACCCCGAGGCGTCCACCGTCTCCCGGGCGCTGAGCGGCAGCCGGCCCAGGGCCACCACCCGGCCGCCGGCGACGTAAAGGTCCCCTTCCCATTCCTGCTCGGCGGTCACCACCCTGGCGCCGCGAACGGCCAGATCCACCTCCGGCACGGCCACTCCCCCTTGCCGGCACCGTCAGGTCCGGGTCAACAGCCGCTCCAGCTCCTCCAGGCCCACCACCCACCCCAGGCAGCGGGCCACGTTCTCCAGCCCGAAGACGTGCAGGTCCTCCCCGTACATGCTGTCCACGCACTCGGGAACCACCACCACCCGCAGGTCCCGGTTGAAGGCCTCGAAGGCCGTGCACAGCACGCAGGTGTTGGTGTTGATGCCCACGATGACGGTGGTCTCCACCTTCAGCACCCGCAGCAGCACGTCCAGGTCCGTGCCGTAGAAGGCCGACAGCCGCTTCTTGTTGTCGATGCGGTAGTCGCCCGGCTGCGGAGCGATCTCGGGCAGGAACGTCACCTGCTCCGACCCTTCCAGGTTGTGCCCCCGGATGGTGCTGGGCCGGTCCGGCGTCAGGCTCTGCCGGGCTTCCTCCACGGCCCTCCAGAAGGGGTTCACCATGCTCTCCGCCCCCGGGTAGGGCAGGCGGCGGTGGTTCATGGTGACGTAGATGATGGGTACTCCGGCGCGCCGGGCCGCCTGGAACAGCCGACCCAGCGCCGCCACCACCCGCTGCGCCCGCTCGGCCTGCACCGGCATGGTGGCCACCGCCGGATCCAGGTGGCCCCGGTGCACGTCCACCGCCAGAACTGCGGTCCGGGCGGGGTCCAGCTCCAGCCGGGCCCGCAGGGCCTGCACGTAGTCGCTCCGGTCCACCAGCGTCACCTGGCGCATGCCCGCTCCCCCCTCGCCCGCACCGGGACGGCGGCCTCAGCCGGCCAGCCGGAACAGCGCGGCGGCGTTGTCATGCAGCACCCTGCGGCGGGCCTCATCCCCAAGACCGGCCCGCTCCACCGAACCCACCGGGTCGGGATCCCCCATGTCGAAGGGGTAGTCGCTGCCCAGCACCACCCGATCGGGCCCCACGGTCTCCACCAGCCACCGCAAAGCCTTGGGCCAGTGCAGAACGGTGTCGAAGTAGAACCGGCTCAGGAACTCCATGGGCGGCCGCG
>DATCLL010000047.1:0-7759 GCA_036563935.1 Limnochordales bacterium
CCGCCTCACCCAGGCGGTGCTGCCGGGTGGGCGGGGAGGTGGTGACCGCTGACGGCCGTTGGCGGGGTGGTTCCGGTGGGTTCGGTGGCAGGCCGGAACGGGCGGCAGAAGGCCGAGCGTCGCCCGGCAGGGGCCTGGCGCCGGCGTGTGGCGGGCCTGGCGGCAGCCTGGCTGGGCGCGGCGGCCGGCTGGCTGGCGGTGACGGCGGCCTTCGTGCGGGCGGGCCCGGCCCCGCCGGTGTCAGGCGCATCCCTGGCCGCCCGCATGGACGAGGCCATGGCGTGGCCGTCACGGTTTAGCTCCCTGGTAGAGGTGAGCCGCCCGTCCGGGGAACGGCCCGTGCGGGTGGAGCTGGTGGGCTTCCCGCCCGACCTGTTCGGGTGGGAGGTGCAGGAGGGCGCGCAGGATCCCCGGGGAGCCGTGGCGTGGAACGGCCTGGTGGAGTGGCGCCGTCAGGGGCCGGGACCCCGCTTTTCCTACTCGTACTCGGGCATTCCCTTCCTGGAGGCCCTGCGGGTGTACCTGGCCGTCTTCCGGCCCCTGCCGGCCGGTTCCCGTCTTTCCGTGTCGGGCGGCGTGACGGTGGCCGGGCGGGCGGCGGTGGAGGTGCTCCTGCAGGAGGCGGGGGGCCGGGAGGCGGTGCTGGCCGTGGACCCTGCCTCCGGGCTCATCCTGCGGGCGGTGACCACCCTGCCCGAGCGGCGCACGGTGGTGGCGGCTCTTCCCCCTGCCGCCCGAAGCGGCGGGACGGCCCAGCGGATGGAGTACGAGGTGCCGCCCCTGGGCCCGCAGGGACGGCTGGTGGTGGAGCGGGTGGCGGGGCGGTGGTTCGTCACCGAGGCGGTGGCCGGGGATCCGCCCCACCGGGTGCGCTTCGGACGGCTGCGCTTCGGCTCTGAGGTTTCGGCCAGCCCGCCGGACAAAAGCCGCCTGGAGCAGCTGGCCCAGCGCCGCCAGCAGGGGCAGGCCCTCATCGCCCGCCGGCAGTACCGGCAGGCCATGGAGCTGTACGGGGAGCTGGTGGCCGTCGACCCGTACTCCGTGGAGGCCTACAACCAGCTGGGCCTGGCGGCCATGAACGTGGGCGACTGGCTGGTGGCCGCGTCGGCCTTCCACCAGGTGATCCACCTGGCGCCCCGCTCGCCGGTGGGGTACAACAACCTCGCGTATCTGTACGCCCGGCACCAGCTCAACTTGACCCAGGCCCTGGCCCTGGCGGAGCGGGCCATGGAGCTGACGGGGGGACGGCCCGACCCCACGGTCCTGGACACCTACGGGTGGGTGCTGGTGCACAACGGGCGGCCCCAGGAGGCGGTCCGGGTACTGGAGCAGGCCCTGAGCCTGTCCCTTCAAGACCCGCAGGCCCAGGCCGAGATCCTGTACCACCTGGGGGTGGCCCACTGGAAACTGAGCCGGCGGGAGGAGGCACGGCGGCTCCTGTCCCGGGCCCTGGAGCTGCAGCCGGAGCTGGCCGAGGCCCGCCAGGCTCTAGGGCAGCTGACGGGCCCGGAGGGGGGTGGCGGGCCCTGAGCGCACCCTCGTGGCAGGCGAGGCGCCCGTGGGACGGGGCCAGCACCGAGCACCTGGCCTGCTTTGAGGGGTTCCTGGAGGTGGAAGAGGGTGCCGGGCCGGCCGGGGCGTCTTCCCCCTGGTGGGAAGGGCGGCTGCGCCTGGCTCACGGCGTCGGCCCGCGCCGGGAGGCCCGCCTGCGGGAGATGGGTTTTGCCACCCTGACGGCCCTGCAGGCCCACCGTACCTACGGGGGCGCGGCGCGGCGGGCCCTGGAGCTCCTGCAGCGGCGGGAGATAGCCGCCCTGCGCCGCCGCGGCGCCCGGGACAGCCAGCTGGCGGAGCTGTTCGGCAGGGGCCGGGTGGCGGTGCTGGACGTGGAGACGTTGGGGCTGGCGCCCGTCTTTCCTGTCTTTCTGGCAGGGCTGGCGTGGCAGGAGCAGGACGCGCCCCAGGGCACGTGGCGGTACCTGCAGCTGGTCTGCCTGCAGCTCGACGGCGAGCTGGAGCTTCTGGACGCCCTGGACCGGTTGGTGGCCGAACGTTTTGAGGCGCTGGTCACCTACAACGGCCGCTCCTTCGACCTGCCCTACCTGCGCACCCGCCGGGCGTTCTGGGGGCTGGACGGCGATGGCCCGTGGCCTGCGGTGGCCTGCCTGGACCTGGTGGGCGAAGCCCGCCGCTACCTCAAGCCCCTGGTGGGAAATGCCCGCCTCAGCCAGCTGGAGGTGTGGCTGACCTGCCGTCCCCGGGAGGCAGACCCGGGTGCCAGGGAGGTGCCGGAGCTGTACCAGCAGTTCTTGCAAACGGGCCAGCCGGAACTCCTGGAGGCGGTGCTCCGGCACAACTACCACGACCTGCGCGCGCTGGCCACCGTCTGGGGCCACCTCAGGTCCCTGGCCGTGCCGTGAGCCAGGAGCACTACTTCCATCCCCTTCCCCGGGTGCCGTCCCACCCCCGGCGGGTGGTGCTGCCCCTGCGCGGCCTGCCCCCCTTGCAGCTGTGGACCGACCGGGGGGTTTTCTCCTACGGGCGTGTGGATCCGGGAACCCGGCTGCTGGTGGACAGCTTTGAACCCGGCGGGGCCCGCCGGGTGGTGGACCTGGGCGCGGGGTACGGGGCCCTGGGGCTGGGACTGGCCCGGCGGTTTGCACACCTGGAGGTCATCCTGGTGGAGCTCAACCGGCGGGCTGCGGCCCTCTGCCGGGCCAACGCCGCCCACAACTCCCTGGCCAACGCGCGCTGCCTGGTGGGGGATGGCCTTTCGGCCCTGGCCTTCGGGTGCGTGGATGCGCTGGTGAGCAACCCCCCTGTCCGGGCCGGGCGCCGGGTGCTGCTTTCGTGGCTGGAACAGGCCCGCCAGGTGGTGCGCTCCGGCGGCAGCGTGTGGCTGGTGGTGAAGACCAGCCTGGGAGCCCCGAGCCTGGCCCGGTGGCTGCAGGAACGGTTCGGGGACTGCCAGGTGGTGGAGCGGCAGGGAGGGTACCGGGTGCTCAAGGCGCCGGTGCCCTAGTCCCCGGGTATTGCAAGTGGTTCCCAAGAGGTATCCGTTTGCGGCGCGGAAGCGTTCGCTGCAGCGACCCGGACGTTGCTAGGAGCCAGCCCTTCCGGATAGACAGTTTTCCTAGTTTATTATTGACTCGGTTAACTGTTCCGCGCGATACTGGCCCCGGAAGCGACGCTGTGCTGGCACCACGGGCTTCGTCGGAAGGGGAGAAGCAGCGGATGGGAGCCGCGGCGCTGGTGATGCTGCGGGAAGGCATCGAGGCCTCCCTCATCGTGGCCATCCTCCTGGGGTACCTGCACAAGTTGGGTCAACGCCGCCACGCCCGGTGGGTCTGGATGGGGGTGGCGGCAGCGGTGGTTGCCAGCGTGGTTCTGGCGGCGGCGGTGCAGCGGCTGGCGGAGCGCTTCGAAGGGCCCGCGGAGGCGGTGTTCGAAGGCCTGGTGATGCTGGCGGCCGCTGGGGTCCTCACCTCCATGATCTTCTGGATGCAGTCCCAGGCCCGCTACCTGCGGGGACGCCTGGAGCACCAGCTGGAGCAGGCCCTTTCCCGGGGGCAGCTGGCCGGTATCTCCGCCCTGGCCTTCATGGCCGTGCTGCGGGAAGGCGTGGAGAGCGTGCTGTTCCTGGCGGCCATCCTGCTGGCAGCGCCGCAGCGGGCTGCCTTGTGGGGAGCGCTGGCGGGGCTGGCGGCGGCGGTGGCCCTGGCAACGCTCATGGCCCGGGCCTGGGTGCGCCTGGAGCTGCGCGCCTTCTTCCTCTACACGGGCCTGTTGCTGGTGCTGGTGGCGGCAGGTCTTCTGGCGTCCGGCGTGCACGAGCTGCAGGAGGCGGGGCTTATCGGGGTGCTGGCCCAGCCGGCCTGGGACACCCGGGCGGTGCTGGACGACCGGGGGCTGGCCGGGTCGCTGCTCAACGCCCTCTTCGGGTACCGGGCGACGCCCTCGGTGCTGGAGGCGGCCGTGTGGCTGGCCTACCTAGCGCTGGTGGGCGTGCGCTACGCACGGGCTACCCGTCCCCGCCCGTCTCCCGTCCAGCCGGCAGGCACCGGCACCGTCCAGGCGTGACGGCCTGCCCGGGCGGGCCGGGCGCCCGGGTGGTTGCATAGGGGTTGCATATTTATGCATGGCCCGCTATAATGCGCCCATGCGGTACGTTTCTGGGAGCTACAGTGGGCGTGTCGTGCGGGCCGGCATCGTGGGCGGCTCGGGCTACGCGGGCGTGGAGCTGCTGCGGCTGCTGCACGCTCACCCGGCCGTGGAGGTGGCCTGGGTTCACTCCCGCTCGCATCCCGGCGAGGCCGTGGCCGCTCACTACCCGTCCCTGGCCTCGCTGACCAAGCTGCGCTACGCCGCGGAGCCGGTGGAGAAGCTGGCGGCAGGGACCGACGTGGTCTTCCTGGCGGCGCCGGCGCAGGTGGCGGCGCAGCTGGCGCCGGCCATCCTGGAGGCGGGCGCGGCGGTCATCGACCTGTCCGCGGACTTCCGGCTGCGCCGGCCCGAGCAATACCAGGAGGTGTACGGCTTCCAGCACCCCCATCCGGGCCTGCTGCAGCAGGCTGCCTACGGGATTCCGGAGCTGTTTGCCGGGCAGGTGCGGGCGAGCCGGCTGGTGGCCAATCCCGGCTGCTATCCCACGGCGGTGCTGCTGGCGGTGGCGCCGCTGGTGGAGCAGGGGCTCGCCGACCTGAACCGGCCCCTGTGCGTGGCCGCCACCTCCGGGATCTCGGGTGCAGGAAGCCAGCCGGGCCCTGCCTACCACTTTCCCCACGCGGCGGAAAACGTGGCGCCCTACGGACTGGTGCGCCACCGGCACACCCCGGAGATGGAGCAGGCCCTGACCTGGATGGCCCCCGACGGGGCGGCGGCCCGGGTGCTGTTTGTGCCGCACCTGGTTCCGGCCAGCCGGGGGATCGTGGCCACCTGCTTCGTGCCCCTGCGTAGGCCTTGTAGCGATGCGGAACTTCTGGAGCTCTACCGCGGCCGCTATGGGGAGGCCCCCTTCGTGCGGGTGCTGGAGCCTCCCCGGCTGCCGCAGACCAAGGCGGTGTACGGTTCCAACTTCTGCGACGTGGCCGTGCGGTGGGACCCGGTCACCGGGCAGGCGGTGGCCATGGCGGCCATCGACAACCTGGTGAAGGGTGCCAGCGGCCAGGCCATTCAGAACCTGAACGTCATGATGGGGTGGGACGAGCGGCTGGGGCTGGACTGGCCGCCCGTCTACCCGTAGGAGGCGGCCTTCATGCATCCGACCACCGACGCCTCGTCGTCCGCTCCCGCGCCCGTCTACACGCCGCACCAGGCGCCCCCCGCCCCCCGTCCGGCCAGGCTGCCGGCCGGGGTGGAACCGGCCCAGGGCGGGGTGACCGCTCCGGAGCCCTTCGTGGCCTGCGGGCTGCACGCCGGGCTGAAGCGGTCCCGGCCCGACCTGGCCCTGCTGTACTCCCCGCAGCCCTGCTCGGCGGCCGCCTGCTTCACCACCAACCGGGTGCAGGCTCCCCCCCTGCAGGTGACCCGGGAGCACCTGCGCAGGACCGGCGGGGTGGCCCGGGCGGTGGTGGTCAACAGCGGCAACGCCAACGCCTGCACGGGCCCCCGGGGCCTGGAGGACGCCCGGGAGATGGCCCGGGAGGTGGCGCTGGCCCTGCGCCTTGCTCCGGAAGAGGTTCTTGTGGCCTCCACGGGGGTCATAGGTGTTCCCCTGCCTATGGAGAAGCTGCGGGCGGGCATTCGGGAAGCGGCCCTGCGGCTGTCCCGGGACGGAGGCCACGGGGCGGCCCAGGCCATCCTCACCACGGACACCCGGGTGAAGGAGGTGGCGGTGCGGGTGGACCTGGGCCACGGGCGGCAGGTGGTGGTGGGCGGCATGGCCAAGGGAAGCGGCATGATCCACCCGCAGATGGCCACCATGCTGGCCTTTGTGACCACCGACGCCCCGGTGGCCCCTGATGTGCTGCGCATGGCCCTGCAGCAGGCGGTGGACGATTCCTTCAACATGGTCACCGTGGACGGGGACACCAGCACCAACGACATGGTGGTGGCGCTGGCCAGCGGCAGGTGTGGCGGCCCTTCCCTGCAGCCGGGCAGCCAGGAGTACCGGCGGTTCCTGGCGGCCCTGCAGGCGGTCTGCGTGCACCTGGCCCGGGAGATCGCCCGGGACGGGGAGGGGGCGCGCCACCTGCTGGAGGTGCACGTGACCGGCGCAGGCTCGGTGGAGGAGGCCCGGCAGGTGGCCCGCACCGTGGCCGGCTCCAACCTGGTGAAAAGCGCGGTGGCCGGGGCGGACCCCAACTGGGGGCGCATCGCAGCGGCCGCCGGGCGGGCCGGGGTGCCTCTGGACCCGGACCGCCTGTCCATCTGGCTGGGAAGCGTGCAGGTGGTGGAGCGCGGGGTGCCTGCCTCGTACCGGGAGGAGGAGGCCCGGCAGGCCCTGCTGGGCGAAGAGGTGTACATCCGGGTGGACCTGGGCGGGCCGGGCAGCGCCCAGGCGACGGCCTGGGGTTGCGACCTCACCTGCGATTACGTGCACATCAACGCCAGCTACCGCACCTGAACAGGGTCCGGGCGGCGGGGGCCGGCGCCGGGGCACCCGGGGTCCTCGCCCGCCGGCCAGCGGGGCCGGGAGGTGGCCGCGGTGAACCACGACCTGGAACAGACCATCCAGAAAGCCAGCGTTTTGGTGGAGGCGCTCCCCTACATCCGGGCCTTCTTCGGCAAGACCTTCGTCATCAAGTACGGCGGCTCCACCATGGGGGAGGCCGCCGACCGTTCCGTGGCGCTGGACGTGACCCTGCTGCGCTACGTGGGCGTGAAGCCCGTCCTGGTGCACGGGGGCGGCCCGGCCATCACGGAGATGATGCGCAGCCTGGGCAAGCAGCCCCGCTTCGTGAACGGGCGGCGGGTCACCGACGCGGAGACCATGCAGGTGGTCCGCATGGTGATGATGGGCAGCATCAACATGGACATCGTGGCCACCATCAACCAGTTCGGGGGCCGGGCGGTGGGGCTGTCAGGGCACGACGGCCAGCTCATCGTGGCCCGCAAGCGCATGGAGCGGGCGGCCTCCGGCGAGGCCGGCGCCGGCGGCACCGTGGACCTGGGCTACGTGGGGGATGTGGAGGCCATCCACCCGGAGATCCTGCACCAGCTCACCGACCTGGGGTACATCCCTGTGGTGGCGCCCATCGGGGTGGGCCACCACGGGGAAAGCTACAACATCAACGCCGACTACCGCACCTGATTTTTACACAGGAGGCACGCTGGGTGATGAACGGACTCGTGGAACGGGCCAACGTCCTGATCGAGGCGCTCCCCTACATCCGCAGCTTCTTCGGCAAGACCTTCGTCATCAAGTACGGCGGCTCCACCATGGGCGACGACGGCCGGCTCTCCCGGTCTTTGGCGTTGGACGTGACCCTGCTGCGCTACGTGGGGGTCAAGCCCGTGCTGGTGCACGGGGGAGGGCCTGCCATCAGCGAGTTCATGCGCATGCTGGGCAAACAGCCCCGGTTCGTCAACGGGCGCCGGGTGACCGATGCGCAGACCATGCAGGTGGTCCGCATGGTGATGATGGGCCTCATCAACATGGACATCGTGGCCACCATCAACCGGGTGGGAGGCAAGGCCGTGGGCCTGTCGGGGCACGACGGCAACCTCCTGGTGGCCAAAAAGCGCATCGAGCGCCCCCGCCCGGGCGACGAGAAGGAGGCTGAGGCCATCGACCTGGGGTACGTGGGCGACGTGGAGC
>DATCLL010000048.1:0-2590 GCA_036563935.1 Limnochordales bacterium
CCACCTGGGCCGCCAGCTGACCCGCCTGCACGAGACGCCGCGGCCGGTCGGCCGGACCGACCACATGGGCATCCGCCCGGAAAAGCACCCGGGCCGCTACTACATCGGCTTTCCCATCCTGGTGGGGCTGCTGTCGGGAGAACAGCTGGTGGCCATCGCAGAGCTGGCCGAACGCTTTGGCCGGGACATCCGGCTCACCCGCCAGCAGAACCTCATCCTGAGCGGTGTCGCCGAGGAGGACGTCGACCGGGTGGTGCAGGGGATGAAGGCGCTGGGGGTCCCCCTGGACGTCAACCCCATCCGGGGCCGCAGCATCGCCTGCACGGGCAACCCGCACTGCAACTTCGCGGTGGGCGACACCAAGCCCCGCCTGGCCCGGCTGCTGGAGCACCTGGAGGCGCGCTTCGGCGAGGCCGTGCAGGACCTCCACATCTACCTGGACGGCTGCCCCCACGCCTGCGGCCAGCACTGGGTGGGCGACATCGGCATTCAGGGAACCACCATCCAGACGCCCGCGGGCAAGATCCAGGCCTACGACGTGCTGCTGCGGGGCTCGCTGGGCGCAGAGCCGGCCATCGGCCGGCCGGTGGCGCGGCGGGTTCCCTCGGCGGAGCTGGACGCCTACGTGGAGCGGCTGGTCGCCGCCTACCTGCGCCAGCGCCAGCCGGGCCAGACCATGGCCCAGTTCTGCGCGGGCTACACCGACGAGGAACTGCTGGCCATCATGGAGGGAAGGTGAGCGCATGCTGAGCGACGCCGTCACGCCGGCTGCCACGCCCGTGGGCAAGGCCGGCACGCCGGCCGCAACGCCCGTCATGGACGACCAGGAAGCGGGGGAGCTGGCCGCGCAGTTTGAGGACTGGACCCCCGAGGAGGTCCTGGCGTGGGCGCTGGAACGGTTCGGCCCGCAGCGCCTGGCCGTGGTGTCCAGCTTTCAGGCCGAGAGCATGGTGCTCATCGACATGGCCTGGCGCATCGAGCCGCGGGTGCGGGTCATCACCGTGGACACCGGGCGGCTGCCGCAGGCCACCTACGAGATGATGGACCGGGTGCGGGAGCGGTACGGGATCCCGGTGGAGGTGGTGCTGCCGGACGCCACGCTGGTAGCCAGGATGGTTCTGCGGCACGGCGTCAACCTGTTTTACCGCAGCGTTCCCCTGCGGCTTCTGTGCTGCCACGTGCGCAAGGTGCTGCCCCTGCAGGCGGCCCTGCAGAACCTGGACGCCTGGGTGACGGGCCTGCGCCGGGGCCAGTGGGCCACCCGGGCCAACATCCGCAAGATCGAGCTGGACCACGACCACGGCGGCATCGTCAAGCTGAACCCCCTGGCCGACTGGGATCACGACGAGGTGTGGGAGTACATCCGCCGCCACGACGTTCCCTACCATCCGTACTACGACCGCGGCTACACCAGCATCGGCTGCGAGCCGTGCACCCGCCCCGTCCAGCCGGGCGCCGACCCCCGCAGCGGGCGGTGGTGGTGGGAGGTGAACGCCCCCAAGGAGTGCGGCATGCACTGCGCCATCGAGACGGGCGGGTTCGAGCACGAGGTGGAAATCCTCCTGGGCCACCACGGCGAGCCGGGACCGAACGGGCAGGATACCAGCGGGGCTGGCCCGCAGGGGGCTGGCCCGCAGGGGGTGGGCCCGCTGTGACGGGGCCGGCTGAGCCGGTGGGCGGCACGGGCCCGGCGGCCGAAGAGCCGTCGGCCATGGTGCTCACCGAGCCGGAGCGGGAGCTGGTCGCGCAGGAGGCCCGCCAGTTCGCCTCCCGGTTGGACGAAGGCCCCGCCCGTGAGACTTACCGCCGGCTGGAGCAGGCGGCGGCGCAGACGGGGCAGGTGGACGGCGACCTGGTGCAGGCCCTGGAAGGGCTGCTGGGCCTGGGGCTGAGCACGGGCCGCATCCGGGCCCTGTACGGGGCCCACGCGGAGATGGCGGCCGCGGCGGCCTTCCGGCGCACCCCGGCGGGCCGAAGGCTGCAGCAGGGGTGCGACGAGGCCAACCGAGGCCTGGGAGCCCTTGCCGGCCGGGTGCTGTACGGCCTGTCGGTGCAGGCTCGCGGGCCGGGGATCTATCTGGTCAGCGTCGAGGTGGCGGGCGCCCGGGCGGTGCTGCAGCTGGACCGGGACGGCGTGCAGCTGCGCAGCGTGGAGTTCGGGCTGTAGCCGCAGCGGGCCGGGGGCAGGGCCCGCCGGGACGGCGCGCGCTGGGGCCGGCGTGCTTTGCAGCAGGGTCAGCCTGCCGGCCGGAACCACGCCAGCCGGGCAGCAAGCCGGGCCACCTCCCCCACCACCAGCGTGGCCGGCGGAACAAGGCCTGCCTGGCGCGTCGCCTCCGCGATGGTGGACAGCGTTCCCAGGGCCACCCGCTGCTCGGGGGTGGTGCCGCAGGAGATGACCGCGGCAGGGGCAGCCGGGTCGGCGCCATGGGCGATGAGGCGCTCCGCGATGGCAGGCAGGGACTTCCATCCCATGAGCACCACCAGGGTGGGGATGCGGGCCAGGGCCTCCCAGTCCAGCTGGCCGGCCTGCTCCGCCCGGCGGCCCGTGGTCACGGCAAAGGCCGAGCTGATGAGCCGGTGCGTGACG
>DATCLL010000049.1:0-2181 GCA_036563935.1 Limnochordales bacterium
AGGTTCAGCAGCCGGTAGTGCCAGCTCTGCGTCAGGGGGCTCCAGCCCACCCCGGTGGCCAGCTGGCCGCCCAGGTCGGGGCCGGCCACCACCATCTCCAGCCCGGCCACGGAGGTGTCCAGGTCGATGATGCGAACCAGCCACGCCTGCACCGGGGCCCCGCCCGAGGCCGGCGCCGGCACGCCCATCATCAGGGCGGCCGCCGCTGCCGCCACCGCCCGGCCCCACCGGTAGAACAAGCGCCCGTCAACCCACGGCAAGGGCCACCACCCCCAGCACGATCACCGCCGCCGCCAGCAGGCGGCGGGTGGGGTAGGGTTCGGCCAGCACCCGGGTACCCAGCACGGTGCCCACCAGCACGCTCATCTCCCGGGCAGGGGCCACGTAGCTGACGGGGGTGAAGGAGAGCGCGGTGAGCACCAGGATGTAGGCCAGGGGGGAGAGCACCGCCACCCCCACCACCTCCAGCCGGTGGGCGGCCCACTCGGCCGCTACCCGGCCCCGGTGGCGCAGCGCGTACGGGAGCATGTAGACGGCCCTGCCCACGCTGGTAGCCCAGTCATGCAGAAGCGGAGGGATGCCCAGGCGGCCCACCGACTGCCCGTCCCAGACGGTATACAGGGCGATGAACAGCCCGGTAAGCAGCCCCAGGCGCACGGCCCGCCCGTCGGCGCCAGCCCCGCGCCCCCGCCCGGCAAGGCCGATGCCCCCGATGCCGGCGATTCCCGCCGCCACCAGCGCCGCCCCCGCCACGGCCAGGGCCGAGGGGCGCTCCCCGAACAGCACCACCGCCAGGAGGGTGGCCAGCAGGGGGCCTGTGCCCCGGGCGATGGGGTACACCTGCGACAGCCCTCCCACCTGGTAGCCCCGCTGCAGCAGGAGGTAGTAGCCCAGGTGGAGGGCCGCGCTGCCCGCCATGGCCACGGCCTGTGCCCAGCCCAGCACAGGCCTGCGCCACCACCAGACGGCCAGCGCCGCGGGAGCCCACAGCACGCTGGCCACCGCCGTGGCCAGCCACACGAAGGCCGCTCCGCCGGCGCTGCGCTTGGCCAGGAAGTTCCAGCCGGCGTGGAAGAACGCGGCCGCCAGCACCAGAAGGAGCGCCGCCGCTGTCATGGCCAAAGCCTCCTGCCGGAGAAGGCGCCGGCAGGACAGTTCCGCGGGGGGCGGGGGCTTCCTGCACCAGCAGCCGGCCCCCGGCAGGGCCGGGGGCCGGCTCGCCTCTACCGCCGCAGCCGTCCGGGACGCGGGCCGGGGGCGGATGGGCGCAGGGTCACCGGGCGGCGACGGCCCTGTAGAGGGAGGGATCCTCCTTCCCCTCCACCACCAGCTGGGCGGCTCCGCCCTTGTGGAGCCGGGTGAGGGCGTGATCCACCAGCGTGTAGGTGCCCGGGACCTCCAGCTTCATCTCCACGGCTACGGCCCCGCCGGGCGGCACCAGCACCGTCTGGACGTTGCTCAGCTGGCCCTGGTTGAGGCTGGCCAGGTTGTAGACCCGGTCGAAGATCTCCCCGATGACGTGGAAGCTGGAGGTGAGGTTCGGCCCGCCGACGCCGAAGTAGACCCGCACCCGCTCGCCCACCCGGGCCTTGAGGGCCCGCTCTCCCACCAGGGAGACGGCGGAACCGTTGAACACCACGTACTCGGGCTTTTCGTTCCACATGTTCTCCCACGAGTAGGTGGCCGTCCCCTTGGTGCCGAAGGCTTCAGCGGTGTACACCTCGCCCTGCATCACGTAGAACTCCCGGTCCACCCTGGCAAGCCCGTCGGCCGGCTCCACCAGGATCAGGCCGTACATGCCGTTGGCGATGTGCATGGGAACCGGCGGCGTGGCGCAGTGGTACACGTACAGCCCCGGCTGCAGCGCCTTCCACGCAAAGGCCCGGACCTGCCCCGGCGGCGTCTGGGTGAGCACGGCGCCGCCGCCCGGGCCGGTCACCGCGTGCAGGTCGATGGAGTGGCCGGCGCTGCTGTCGGCCCGGTTGGCCACCTTGATGACCACCGTGTCGCCCACCCGGACCCGCACGAAGGGCCCCG
Organism: Limnochordales bacterium; assembly: GCA_036563935.1. Taxonomy (GTDB): domain Bacteria; phylum Bacillota; class Limnochordia; order Limnochordales; family Geochordaceae; genus DATCLL01. The sequence goes on from DATCLL010000049.1 coordinate 2,038, forward strand.
GAACCGTCCCGTTGTACGTCCAGAAGGTGTACTCCACGCCGTCGGCCAGCGTCATCTTCTTTTCGATGGTCTCCAGCTCCACCAGCACCGTGGCGGGCTGCCTGCGGGTGATGGGCGGAGGAACTTGCGGAGGGCTGGCCATGG
>DATCLL010000050.1:0-2786 GCA_036563935.1 Limnochordales bacterium
GAACCTGGTGGGCGTCGGCATCGTCATCGTGCAGACCGAAGCCGGCGAGGTGCTGGTGCGGGGGGTGGTTCCCGGCGGGCCCGCCGCCCGGGCCGGGGTGCGCCGGGGCGAGCGCATCGCCAGCGTGGACGGGCAGCCTACAGCCGGCCGCTCCCTGGACGAGGTGGCCCTCTCCATCCGGGGCCAGCCCCAGACCACGGTGCGCCTGGAGCTGGTAGGGCCCGACGGCAGGCGCCGGGAGCTTTTGCTGAAGCGCCAGCCGTACACCTACGACCCCAAGGTCCAGGCCCGGGTGCTGCCCGGGGAGATCGGGTATCTGTACCTGCCCGGGTTCCGGGAGGGGATGGAAACCGCCTTCCTGGGCGAACTGCGGCGCCTGTACCGCACCAAGGCCCTGGTGCTGGACCTGCGGGACAGCACCCCGGGCGGCAGCCTGGCCACCCTCATGCACATCGCCGGCCTGCTCAGCCGGGAACCCCTGGGCCTGCTGGTGAGCCGGGAAGGGATGGGGCTTCTGGAGGCCCGCCGGGCCGAGACGTCGGACAACCCCCTGGTGCCCGCCCCCACCGAGCTGGACTTCTACGGGCGCCCCCTGGCCCTTCTGGTGGACGAGACCAGCCGCTTTCACGAGCTGGCCTTCGGCCTGCGGGAGAACCGCAGGGCGGTGCTGGTAGGCCGGCCCATGACGGCGGGCGGCGGGCAGGTGCAGAGCTGCTCCCCCCTACCGGGCGGCGGCGAGGTGTGCGTGACCAGCATGCGCTTCTTCTCCTTGCGGGGCCGGCCCCTGGTGGGCCCCGTGGTGCCGGACGTGGTGGTGCCCGTGGATGAGCTGTTCCTGAAGCGGTGGGCGCAAGGCGGCGACCTGGACCTGGAGAAGGCGGTAGAGGTGCTGCGCCGCCAGCTGCAGGCCTCGTAGGGCGTCACGCCGCCGGGTTGGCGGAGCTGGCCGCGGCGTCGGCCAGCCGCACCGGCGCCCCCGCAGCCGGCGTGGCAGCGGCGGCTCCATCCCGGCCCGGCAGTTCGGCGGGCGGCGCAGCGGGGGCCGGCATCACCGACCCGTCCGGGGCCAGGCGCCCCTGGTCGAACAGCCGGGCCAGCTCCTGGATCTCCTCACCGGTCAGCTCGTGGCGGGCCAGCAGGCCTGCCGCGATGGCGTGCACCAGGGGAGCCTGCTGCAGGAGGAGTTCGGCCACCTTTTCCTTTTCCCGGTGCAGCAGGCGGTCCACCCGCTGCTTCAGTTCCCCGTCGGGGCCCCGCTCGCCGAAGGCGGCGTAGGAGTACAGGGTGCCGTCCATGCCGAAGTAGCCGATGTAGGCCGCGGCCAGCCGGGTGGCCTGCTCCAGGTCGCCCACCGCGCCCGAAAGCCGGGTTCCCAAAAACAGCTCCTCGGCAGCCCGGGAGGCCAGGGCCACCTGGATCTGGGCGATGAGTTCCTCCTGCGAGATGGTGTGGCGGTCCGTGATGGGCCGGGTGGCCGACAGGCCCAGGGCCCGGCCGTGGCGGATGATGGTGGTCTTCAGCAGCCGCTCGTGGGGCAGAAGGCGCAGCTGGGCCACCGCGTGGCCCGCCTCGTGGTAGGCCAGGCGTCGCCGCTCGTCCTCGGACATGGAACGGATGGGCTGCTTGAGCCCCCACTCGTGCACTTCCCGGGCGTAGCAGATGTCCTCGTACGTGATGCGGTCCCGCCCGTCGAAGTGGGCCTTCACCACCGCCTCGTTGATGACGTGCTTGATGACGGCGGGCGTGGCCCCCACCAGGTCGGCCGCCAGGCGGTCCAGCATGGAGGGGGTGTCCAGGGAGGGGTCCCGGCGTACCTTGCTCAGGTAGTAGGCGATGACGTCCCGGCGCCCGTCGAAGTCCGGCGCCTCGATGACGATCTTGCGGTCGAAGCGCCCGGGGCGCAGCAAGGCCGGATCCAGGATTTCCGGCTGGTTGGTGGCCGCCATGGTAAAGACCAGCGGCTGGGGAACGGGCTTCGGCCGAAGCCCCACCATGCGCAGGAGCCTGGCCCACCAGCGGGGGTCGGTGCGGGGCGGGTCCATCTGCAGCAGAAGTTCGTTAAGCAGCCCCAGCCCGCCGAACAGGGGGAAGCCGCTGCCCCCCTGGCGGGTTCGGGCCACCCCGATGGCGTCGAACTCGTCCAGGAAGACGATGCAGGCCCCGTACTCCCGGGCCAGGCGGCGGGCCTTGCGGTACATGTTCATGATGCGCAAATTGGAGACGCCGAAGAACATGTTCTGGATGGAGGCGGCGGACAGGTACCCGAAGGGAAGCCCTGCCTCGCTGGCGATGACCTGGGCCAGGTAGGACTTCCCCGTGCCCGGCGGGCCCACCAGGAGCATGCCCCGGGAGACCTCGCCCCCCATGTCCCGGAACTTGCGCACGCCCCGCAGCAGGGTCACGATGCGGCGGGCCTGCTCCAGCACCTCGGGGTTGCCCCGGTAGTCAGAAAAGCCCACCCCGGTCTCCCCGGGCATGACCCAGTAGATCTGGGCCCGCCCCAGGAACCAGAAGATGGCCACGAACTGCAGGATGGCAAAGGCCACCGCGAAGGCCAGGGAAACCAGGCCCCGCAGGGCGGACAGGGTCCAGGCCACGGTGCCGCCGGGGTTGTGGTAGTACAGGCGCAGGTACAGAGCCGCCGCCAGGGCCAAGAGCACCAGGGCCACCGCGTGGGCCCGCAGCCATCCCCGCACCCCCTGGCGGCGGGCGGCGCCTTCCGGCAAGGGCGCGGGCAGGCCGGTATCCCGCTGGCGCAGCAGCGCTCCCCTGGCTCGCACGACCAT
>DATCLL010000051.1:0-3603 GCA_036563935.1 Limnochordales bacterium
CCTCCCCACACCAGCCCCAGCGCCACAGGGGCGCTGAGCACGCTGGCGCCGATGCCCCACGGGGAGACCCCGCCGAAGTGCCGGGCCACCACGGGGGCGGAGGCGCTCCAGGCCCCCAGCGACACCAGCAGCGCTCCGGCAGCCCCCCGGACCACCCGCACCGCAGGCCCCGCCCGCTGAGCCCCCGCGGGGCGCAGGGCGCCGGCAGGGGCAAGCACAGCCTGCCAGCGGGAGGCCACGGCGATCCCCGCCGTGGCTGCGTAGGAAAGCTGAAATCCCACGTCCCTGGCCAGCCACGGATTGTGAAGCAGCTGCAGCCCGCACGCCCACCCCACCAGTGCCAGGGGGTGGGCCCTCCATCGCCCCAACCCCACCACCAGGGCCGCGGCCTGCATGAGCAGGGCGCGCACCGCCGGGCTTTCCATCCCCGTCGCCCCCGCGTACAACCACCCGAAAGCCACCGCCGCCGCCCGGGCAAGTCCCTGCCAGGCAGGACGGCGCAGGTACCGGGCCGCCAGCGCCACAGGCCCGGCCACCAGGCCCACATGCATGCCGGACACCGACGTCAGGTGGGCCAACCCGGACCCCCGCAGCTCCACCCGTTCGGCCGTCGTCAGAAACTGGTCCTGCCCCAACGCCACCGCCCGAAACCAGCGCTCCGCCCGAGGCCCCGCCCGCCGGCCCAGAGGTGCGGCCACCTGCAGCACCAACCGATGCTGAAAGCGGGCCCACAGGCGCAGGCGCCGGGGTACCCCCCGGCCATCCGCGCCCACCAGCTGGATGCGTTCCGGGGAGCGCACCCGGGCCACGGCCACGATACCGCGCGCCTGCAGGTAATCCCGCATGGGAAAGGTGCCGGTGGAGGAGGTGCGGGGCGGGCGGCGCACCACCACCCGGACGCACACCCGCTGGCCAGCCTCCACCGGCACGGCCCTGGCCAGCTCCCATGCCGCCTCCAGCTGCAGCCCTCCCACCAGGGGACGGCCTTCGTCGGGTCCGGGACAGCGTTCCCCGAGCAGCCTCACCGAGCCCAGCCGCACCCAGGCCGTATCCCACCGCCTTTCCCACTCCCGCTGGGCCACGCCCTCCACCCAGGCAAGCCGGGGCAGCGCCAGCGCCTCAAGGCTGGCCTCCCGCCTGGCTGTGGTCCACCCCGCCAGGGCAAGACCCGCAAAGCCGCCCCACAGCAGACACCACAGCCCGTAAGCCCGCCGGCCGGGATGCGCCCTGCGGCCGGCGACCAGCCAGGCGCACGCCACCAGCAGGCACCCGGCCACGCCGGCGCGGGCGGCCAGGGCGGGGGCCAAAAGCTGTCCCCCGGCCGCAGCAGCGCCCGCGGCGAGCCCCCACCCCAGCGCTGCCAGCGTCCCCACGGCGGCGAACCCCTCCGCCTTCTACGAGGAGGGCTCGACCCGCACCCGGGAACGCACCTTCTCCAACACCGCCGGGCCGATGCCCGGAACCTCCAGCAGGTCGTCTACCCGCTGAAAAGGCCCGTGCGCCCGCCGGAACTCCACGATCCGCCGGGCCAGCACCGGGCCCACGCCCGGCAGGCGTACCAGGGAGCCCTCATCGGCGCTGTTGAGGTCCAGCAGCGCTTCGCCAGCAGCACGCAAGCCGTCCGCACCCGAGCGCCGGGGCCTGGAGGCCTCGCCCGCGGCGGGCTCCCCGTCGCCGGCCCCGCGGCCCGCCCTCCCGTCGGCGACCGGCTCCCCGCATTCCGCCATCCCGGCCGGCGTTTGCGCCGCCTGCACCAGCCGCCCGGAGCGGACCCGAGTCTCCGTGGGCCCCGCCTCGGGCCCGACTGTTGCCTTCGCCAACGCCGGCCCCGCCTGCATCCCCTGCGCCGCTCCAGCACCCTCCTTGCGGTCCGCCTGCCCGGGCCCGGGCTTCCCCGCCCCAGCGGCGGGAGCAGCGGCCGGCGGATGGGCCGGCGCCTCTACGGCGGGGGTCGGTGCCCACCGGCCGCCGTCCTCCGACGGCATCGGCGGGCCCAGCCCCTGCAGCGCGCCGTCGCCTTCCGGTTCCGCTGCCACCTCCACCGGGCGCCAGGCCTGCAGCCCCTGAAGCAAGGCCATGGCCACGGCCACCGCCGCCAGCAGCAGCGCCGCGGGCCGGGCCAGCCGCCGCAACGCCCGTGCGACGCGCCACACCTGTCGTGCCAGCATCGCGCGACCCCCCCTGGCCGGCCAAGAACCCACCCCCGCGGCACCGGCTGGCGTTAGCCATTCTATCACACCTCGTGGTGGACTTTGCCATCCCCGGCGCACGGGTGGCTCCGGACGGGCGGGGCGCTCTCCGGCCGGCCCCGGGAGCGGTATGTACTGCACCGAGGGCCGCCGCTCAGGGGCCTGGGGGTACAGCTCCATGAGCCCGTACACCTCCGGCGGAAGGCCGCAGCGCACCGGCAGGCCCCACTGCTGCAGCCGCTGGCAGGTCAGGGGGTAGTCGTGGGTCCACCGTCCTTCGGTGAGGGCCTGGGCCACCTGTTCGGCCTGCGGCGGCGGCAGGTGGTCTTCCAGAAGCTCCCGGACCACCTCCCGCACCTGTTCCAGGGCCTTGCGGGCCACGTCAGCCAGGATGAGGGTCTCGTCCTCCACCCGGTTGATGTCCTTCTGCTCCACCGCCCGCAGGATGGAGGCTGCCGGCCACTGCCCCAGCTGGGGGTCCACCGGGCCCAGCACGGCGTTTTCGTCCATCCAGATCTCGTCGGCGGCCAGCGCGATGAGGGTTCCCCCGGACATGGCGTAGTGGGGCACATACACCCGCACGGGAGCGGGGTGGCGGCGCAGGGCCTGAGCGATCTGCTCGGCGGCCAGCACGAGGCCCCCGGGGGTGTGCAGGATGAGGTGGATGGGCACGTGGGAGGGGGTCAGGCGGATGGCCCGCAGCACCTTCTCGGAGTCCTCGATGGTGATGAACCGGCGCCCGAACAGCCCCAGGATCCCCAGGGGCTCCTGACGGTGGATGAGGGTGATGACCCGGCCGCCCAGGCGAAGTTGCAGCCGGCGCAGGAAGCGCCAGCGGGCCCGTTCCACCTGCTGCTGGCGCAGCAGCGGCCAGAAGGAGACGGCCAGCAGGAAGAACCAGAACCACTGGAAAGGCTGATCCATGGTCACGTCCCCGCCGAAAGCGTGCGACGCCGCACCGGCGCCTACACTGGACGCCCCCGGCGCCGCAAGGCGGGGACTGCCGGATCAGGAAGGAGGCGTTGGCCTTGCAGGAACTGACCGTGCGTACCAGCCGGCGCTCCCAGATGGTGGATGTGACCCGCCAGGTGCAGCAGGCCGCGGCGCAATTGGGCCTGCAGGAGGGCGCGGTGCTCGTCTACTGTCCCCACACCACCGCCGCCGTCACCATCAACGAGAACGCAGACCCCGACGTGGCGGCCGACATCCTGGAAAGCCTGGAGAAGCTGGTGCCCTGGCAGGGCCCGTACCGGCACGCCGAGGGCAACGCCGCCGCCCACGTGCGCGCCAGCCTTGTGGGGGCCGGCGTGCTGGTTCCCGTGGTGGCAGGCCAGCTGCGGCTGGGCCGCTGGCAGGGGATCTTCCTGTGCGAGTTCGACGGCCCGCGCAGCCGGCAGCTGTGGGTGGTTCCCGT
>DATCLL010000052.1:0-1922 GCA_036563935.1 Limnochordales bacterium
CGCTCCAGCAGCTGCACCAGCTCCTGCACCGCCTGTTCCGGGCGGGCCTGGTGGCGGGAAAACCGCTCCGCCTGCGAGGCCAGGGCCCGGGCCGCCTCCTTGAGCAGCTGCAGCCGCTGCCGGGCCTCGTCCAGGACCAGGTTCGGGCCGAAGGGGCTGCCGTCGTCCGGCAGGGCCCAGCGGGGCCCATGGGGGCTTTCCTCCGGGTCGGCACCGGCACCGGCACCGGCACCGGCCGCACCCGAGGCGGCCTGCCCGTCGCCCTCGTCCCCGGCGGAGCCTGCGGCCACAGGGGGCGCCAGGGCCAGCCCCTTTTGGGCCGCCAGCTGCGCCAGAAGCCGCAGCACCTCCGCCAGCTGCTCCAGCCACAGCGGCACGGCCCGGGAGTCGCCCGGCAGGCTTGCCGCCAGCTCCAGCGCTTGGCGCGTCCACCGGGAGACCTGTACCTCCCGGATGCTCAGGCGCCCGTCCTGAAGCTGCTCCTGCAGCGCGCGCAGCTGCACCAGCAGTTGCTCCGGCGAGGGGTGCCCCTCCTGCTCCATGGTCGCCTCCCGCCGCAAGGCGCAGCGGGCTTTCAGGACAGCCCTCCGATGAGCAGCACCAGGAGCCGGTAGATGGGGTGCAGGATGAGCGCGGAAGCACCGCTGGCGATGAGCAGCACCAAAAACAGCGGGCCGTACGCCTCCAGGCGGGCCAGGGCCGCCGCCTGGGACGGCCCCAACAGCCCCGCCAGAACCCTGGAGCCGTCCAGGGGCGGCACCGGTATGAGGTTGAAGGCGGCCAGCCACAGGTTCAGGTTCTGGGCAAGGCGCAGGAAGCGTCCCGCCGGGCTCATGAGCACCGCCCAGGGGGACAGCTGCCCCGAGTGGATGAGAAGCTCCAGAAGCGCCTTCGCCATCCACGCCAGCACCACGTTGGCCAGCGGCCCCGCCAGGGCCACCAGCAGCATCCCCTTGCGGGCGTCACGGAAAAACCAGGGGTTGACCGGCACCGGCCGGGCCCACCCGAAACCGAACAACAGCAGCATGAGGCCTCCCACGGGGTCCAGGTGGGCCAGGGGGTTTAGGGTCAGTCGGCCTTCCCTGCGGGGCGTGGGATCCCCCAGGCGGTCCGCGGCCCAGGCATGGGCGAACTCGTGAGCGGTGACGGCCAGGAGGATGACCCCCAGGTAGGCAGCCAGCGCCAGTGGGTCCGCCCAGGGGATGAACCTCAACATGGCCCGCTAGCGCCATGCCCTCCTTCCCGACGGCCCGGACGGCCTGCCCGGCGGGCCAGCCTCCGCCTGACCCAGGCCTCTTCTTCGGCCCGGCTGCGGATCCTGCCATCCAGCACCCGCCGGCGCAGGGCCTCCAGCAGCTCCCCCATGAGGGGGCCCTGCGGCACACCCAGGCGCGCCAGGTCCTCCCCGGTGAGGGACGGCCGGATCCGGCGGCCCTCGGCCAGGTACCAGGTGACCCACCGGTAGCCGGCACTGCCGGGCCCCCCGGCCGCCTGGGCCACCCACCCCAGCGCCGCAGGAGGCAGAACGCGCAGGCAGCAGTCCACCGTGGAAGGCAAAAGGCGCGCCCCCTGCCGCAGGCAGCGGGCGGCCCGCCGGGCCTGGGCCACGCGCTCCAGGGCCTGGCGCTCTTCGGCGGTGAGGGCCAGCCGCTCGTCCAGCTGCCGGCACTGCAGGGCGGCCACGTGGGGCTCGCCCGCCAGCCAGCCTTCCGCCAGGGCCACCAGGGCCACCGGGCCCCGCCCGCCGGGCGGGTCGTCGTCCCCATCCAGGCGGGCCAGCACCCGGGCGGCCCGCTGCGCCAGCCTCCATCCCGGGCACAACGCGTCCAGCAGCCCCCACCGCTCAAGCGTGCGGGCCACCGGCAGGCAGGGCCGCTCGGCCAGGGCACGGCGCAGCTCCTGACCCCGGCGGGCCGCGCTCA
>DATCLL010000053.1:0-9519 GCA_036563935.1 Limnochordales bacterium
CCCCTTCGGCTCCGAGCTGCCCGTGATGTTGATGATGCGGCCCCAGCGCTGGCCCTGCATGGCGGGCAGGACGGCGCCCGTCAGGCGCCGCAGGGCGGTGAAGTTCAGCAGCATGGCCTCCTCCCAGGCGGCTTCGGGGGCGTCCACCGGGAGGGGGCGGGAGCCGCCCGCGCTGTTCACCAGAATGTCCACCCGGCCGAAGCGGCCCAGGACTTCCCGGGCGAGCCGTTCGGGCTCCCCGGGAGCGGTCAGGTCCGCGGCTACCACCAGAGGCCGGGGCAACCCCTGGGACGCCAGCTGCGAAGCCAGCTCCTCGAGAAGAGCCTGCCGGCGGGCGGTGAGGGCCAGCTGCACGCCCTCCGCCGCCAGAACCCGGGCCACGCTGCGCCCGATGCCGGCGCTGGCGCCCGTCACCAGGGCCACGCGACCGGCCAGCTCCAGGTCCACGCCTTCCCGACCCCCTTCACGCCTCGGGAGCGGCCCGCAGGAAGCGCTCCTGCAGGCGCTGGATCTCCTCCAACCCCACTACCTGCTCCCGCTCCTGGAAGGTGGCCAACTCGTCCCGGATGGACCAGGTGTGGCCGTCCCGGCGGAGGGCCTGCGCGGCCCGCTGCATGGCCCGGATGGCCGCCCGCTGCAGGTCCGACGGAACGATCATGATGCGGTACCCCCACTGCTCCAGGCGGCGGGGTTCCACCAGGGGCGTCTTGCCGCCCCAGAACATGTTGATGAGCAGGGGAGCCGGCACCTCCCGGGCGATGCGCTGCATCTCCTCTTCCGACTGGGGAGCCTCCACGAAGATGACGTCGGCCCCCGCCCGGGCGTACAGCTGCGCCCGGCGGATGGCCTCCTCCAGGCCCAGCACCGCCCGGGCGTCGGTGCGGGCGATGATGACGAAGTCCGGGTTCTCCCGGGCAGCCACCGCCGCCTCCACCTTCTGCACCATCTCCCAGGCGGGGACGACTTCCTTGCCCTCGTAGTGGCCGCAGCGTTTGGGTTCCACCTGATCTTCGATGTGCAGCGCCGCCGCCCCGGCCCGCTCGTAGGCCCGCACGGTGCGGATGACGTTGATGGCGTTGCCGTAGCCGGTGTCGGCGTCCACGATGAGGGGAAGCCGGGTGACGGCCCGGATCTCCTCGATGCGCTTGACCATCTCCGTCTGGGTCACCAGGCCGATGTCGGGGTAACCCATGCTGCGGGCGACGGCGCCCCCGCTCACGTACAGGGCGTCGAACCCCGCGGCCTCGGCGATGCGCGCCGAAAGCCCGTCGAACACCCCCGGCGCCACGATAAGGCCGCCCCGGGCAAGAAGCTCCCGCAGGCGGGCCGGCCCTTCTGCCTTTGCCAGCACTCCCTCTGCACCTCCTCAAGCTCTGCCGCCGCAGGCGCAGCGGCGCGGACGGGGCTGCCACGCCGGCCTGCCCCGCACGCCCGCACCCCTCACACCCGCACCAGGCCGACCGGCCAGATGAGGCCGAAGACCTGCCCCAGCACCTGCAAACTCACCAGCACGGCCGCGGTGTAGGCCAGCGTCCCCTTCCAGGGGAGCCGGGCCAGGGTGTGCAGGAACAGGGGCACCGACAGCACCACCGCCGCATACAGCCCCAAAAGCCCGCTGGCGGCCACGAACAGCGCCATCCACCCGAAGGCCACCGCCGCCTGGCGCAACGCCGCATCCGGCGCCGCCGCCCGGCCGCGCCCGCCTGCGCCGCGCAGCGCCAGGGCGTCGGCCACCAGCGCCCACACCCCCAGCGCCACCCCCAGCCCGCACACCAGGGCCGGGAGCAGGCGTCCCTGCGGCGTGAAGGTGAAGGCGGCCCCCAGCGACAGGGCAAACAGCGCAAACAGCGCGGCCGCCACGCCCAGGCTCCAGCGGGAGACGCTGCGGGCGCCGTCGGGAGCTTCGGCCGACGGCACGGCCGCCTCCTGGCGCAGCCCCGCCGACTCTGCCTGCCGGCGGCTGGCCCGCACCCCCCAGATGACCGACAGCACCAGCAGGCCCAGCATCACCAGCACCCACGGCCGGGTGAGCCATGCCCAGCCGTACAGGTTCATGGACAGCCAGTAGTAGCGCTCTGCGGGCAGGCTCAGCACAAAGCCGATGAGAAGCGGCGCCCGGGGATAGCCCGCCCGCTTGAAAATCCACCCCACGATGCCCAGCGCCACCATGACCACCAGGTCACCCATCTGGCGCCCTTCCTGGTAGGCCCCCAGAACCATGGCCATGAAGACCGCCGGCGCCAGCAGCGAAAAGGGAACGAAGGTGAGCCGGGCCAGCGCGGGGGTGAGGAGAAAGCAGATGGCCGCACCCAGCACGTTGGCCAGCGCAAAGCTCCACACGATGGTGTAGATGAGGTCCAGGTGCTGGGTGACGATGCGGGGCCCGGGCTGCACCCCGTGCAGCAGCAGCGCCCCCATGAGCAGCGCTGCCGGCACGCTGCCCGGGATGCTGAACAGCAGCGTCGGCACCAGGTCTCCCGCCTCCACGGCGTTGTTGGCGCTTTCCGGCGCGATGACGCCCCGGATGTCCCCTTTGCCAAAGCGGGAGCGGTCGCGGCTTGTGGCCACCACCTGGCCGTACGCCATCCAGGTGCCGGCGGTGGCGCCGATGCCCGGCAGAATGCCCGCCCACATCCCGATGAGGGCTCCCTGCACCACCAGCCACCAGTGGCGCAGGAAGTCCCGCACGCCCTGCAGCCATCCGCTGCCGACCCCTACCCGGGTGGCGATGGCCCCGCCCTGGCCCACCAGCTCCGCGATCTCCGCCAGGCCGAACACCCCCAGCGCCACGGCCACCAGGGGCAGCCCGTCCATGAGGAACACCTGGCCGAAGGTGAACCGCTCGTCGGGCGCCGTGGGCGCAACGCCCACCATGCCCAAAAGCAGCCCCACCAGGGCCGAAAGCATGCCCCGCAGCAAGAACCCCTCGGACAGGGCCGCCGTCAGGCTGATGCCCAGGGCGCAGAGCATGAACAGCTCCGGCGAGCCAAAGGCCAGCACCAGAGGCCGCGCCACGGGGATGGAGAGCGTCAACCCCAGCGCGCCCAGGATCCCACCCGTCATGGAAGCCAGGAACGCGGCGCTCAGCGCCCTCGCCGCCTGGCCCTGGCGGGCCAGGGCATGGCCGTCCATCATGGTCACCGCGGCCGAAGCCGAACCGGGCGCGCCCAGCAGCACCGCCGAGATGGTGTCCGAGGTATGCACCACCGCCAGCGCCCCCACCAAAAGGGCCAGCGCCTCGGCCGGCTCCAGCCGGTACACGAAGGGCAAAAGCAACGCCACGGCCGCCGTGCCGCCCAGGCCGGGCAGGATGCCCACCACGACCCCTGCCAGAACCCCTGCCACCAGCAACAGCAACTGGCGCGGCTCACTGAACGCGGCCAGAGCCTGGACGGCTGCCTGCCACATCTCCCCAACCCCCACCGTGCCGGGCCGGCCGCCTGCAAGACCGGAGCCGGCCCGCCTCTCGTGTACCGTCCCTGCACCCGGGCGCAAGCCGGGGCCGGCCCGCAGGCGCCCCCGCCCGACAGGGGGAACGTCCGCGGCACCGGCCCCGGGCCCGGCGCCCTGCGGCCTGCCTCAGAGGCGTACGCCAAACTTGGTGCGCAGAAGATCCTTCAGGTACGTCTTCACGTCCGCCGACAGGGACAGGGCGTCCCGCACCGCCTCCGCCACCTGGCTGCCGCCGAAGGTGGGATAGCCGCCCAGCACCGCCTCGCCCTGGCGGTGGAACTCGGGATCCGCGTTCATGCGCTCCACGGCCCGGTCGAAGGCTGCGATGGCCTCCTGGGGAGTTCCCTGGGGCACCCACAGGATCTTCTGGTAGGCGAACCCCGCCGTGTTGGTGGCCAGGTACGCCCGCCAGGCCGGGCCCTCGGGGGGCCGCCCGTAGAGGATCTGGTGCGCCTCGGCCACGGTGGGGAGGTCCTTCACCGCCGGGTCGCGGTCCAGACGTCCCGGCCCCGCCAGGATCCCGAAGCTCATCAGGGCAACCGCCTTCCCCTCCTGGATGAGGGGCACCACCTGCGTGAGGTACGCGGAGGTGGTCTGGTAGTCCAGGTTGGTCTCTCCCCGCTCAAAGGCAAGCCGCGCCGGCCCCCGCCCCTCAAAGCCCAGCACGCTGCGCACGTTCAGCCGCAGCACCTCGAAGGAGAGCAGCGTCACCAGGTCGAGACCCGTGGCGCTGATGCCGCCGTACACCAACGGCCGCGACGGGTTGAGCAGGTCCCGGATGGAGCGGGCTGCGGTGGGGGACGAGTAGATGACCCCGCCCGTGGCCGTCACCACCACCGGCACCATCCGGTCGAAGTCGTAGCGCACCTGGGGCCGGTCCAGCAGCCAGTGGAACACGCTGGTGCCCGACGAGGCCAGCAGCAAAAGCCCGTCCGGCCGGGCGTTGGCGGCGAACCAGTTGCTTCCCGCCATGCCCTCGCCGCCGGGCATGTTGCGCACCAGGACCCGGGGGTTGCCCTCCAGGTACTTCTGCAGGTACGGGGCCACAAAGCGCGCCCAGACGTCCGTCCCGCCGCCCTCCCCGAAGGGCACGATGACCTCCACCGTCTTGCCGGCGTAGTAGGGCTGCCCGGCCCGGGCCGGGACCGCCTGCACGGCCAGCAGCACCGCAAGACTCCACGCCGCTACCCACCAGTTCACACCGGGTCGACGCATGCCGGACCTCCTTCCGCCGTCGCCTTCTCCCTGGCAGCCTTCGACGCCCTGCCGGCCAACCCCTGGCCTGCCGCCGCAAAGCGGCCTGCCCGGTGGCCGGCACGCAGGCGCCAGACCCACGGGTCATCCGCCCGGCAGCGCCGCCTGCACCGCCCGGGCAAAGTCCGAGGTGGTGGCCCCGCCCCCAAGGTCGGGGGTGCGCACGCGCCCTTCCGCGAGCACCCGCTCCACGGCCTCCTCCATCAACGCCGCTGCCCTGCGGGCTGCCTGGTCGTCGTGGCGCTGTCCCAGCCAGGCGAACAGCATGGCCACGGACAGGATCTCGGCCACGGGGTTGGCCACGTTCCGGCCGGCGATGTCCGGAGCCGAACCGTGCACCGCCTGGGCCATGGCCCGCTCGCTGCCCACGTTGAGGGAGGGAGCCAGGCCCAACCCGCCTACCAGCCCTGCCGCCTCGTCCGACAGGATGTCGCCGAACAGGTTGGTGGTCACCAGCACGTCGTAGGCCTGGGGCTTTTGCACCAGGAACAAGGCCATGGCGTCCACGTGCGCGTCGTCAAAGGCCACGTCGGGGTAACGCTGCGCCACCTCCCGGCAGCACTCCAAAAACAGCCCGTCACCCCGGCGCAGCACGTTGGCCTTGTGCACCGCCGTCACCCTGGCGGGCCGGCCCGCCCCCGGGCCCTTCCCGGCAGCCCGCCGGGCCGCGCGCTCCCTGGCCAGCTGGAAGGCGAACTCGGCGATGCGCCGGCACGCCCGGCGGGTCACCACCCGCACGGAGACGACGGTGTCGGCGTCGATGCGCAGTTCCCCGTTGCCGTCCAGCACGTTGCGGTCGGCGTAGAACCCCTCGGTGTTTTCCCGCACCACCACCATGTCCACGCCGGGGTAGGCCGTGGGAACCCCCGGGAAGGCCCGGGCGGGGCGCACGTTGGCATACAGGTCGAAGCGCTTGCGCAGCATCCCGCTGGGATTGGCCATCTCCGGGCGCAGCACGTCGTAGACGTGGTGGCTGACAGGCCCCAGCACCCACCCGTCGCAGCGCTCCAGCTCCTCCACGGTGGAGGCGGGAAGGGTGGAACCCACGGACCGGTAGGCGGAGAGCCCGACGGGCAGCTCCACCCAGTCCACCGCCAGGCCGCAGGCCCGGCAGGCCGCCTCGCCCACCTGCACCGAGGCGGCCACCACCTCCGGCCCGATGCCGTCCCCGTACAGAACCCCGATGCGGTAGCTGCCCATCAGCCGTGGCTTCCCTCCCGGTGGGGCGGCGGCTGCTGTACCCCCACCGAGGCCGCCACCGAGGCGATGCGCCGGCACAGGTCCTCGGGGAGTTCCACCAGCCCGCCCCGGCGGGCGGCGTGGCGCTGCTCCGGCTCGCCCGGCAGCAGGATCTCCTGCGCCCACGGGGCCGGCGGGCTGCCTTTTACCATGTTCACCAGCTGCTCCACGTCCTCCAGGAAGGCGTCCATCTCCCGGAAGTGGGGCACGTGGATGGCCAGGAAGGTGTGGCAGATGTTCTGCTGGCGCAGCTCCCGGGCCGAGGTCACCTGGGTGCCGAAGGCGCCGCCGCTGAGCACCCCGGTGAGCAGGTCCACCATCAGGGCCAGCCCGTACCCCTTGTAGCCGCCCACGGGCATGAGGGAGCCCAGCAGCACCTGCACGGGGTCCCGGGTAGGCTGCCCCTGGGGATCCAGCCCCCATCCCTCCGGGAGCATCTCGCCCCGATCCCGGGCCAGCCGGATGCGCCCCTGGGCCACCACCGACAACGCCATGTCCAGGACCACCGGCGGGTGCGAACGCCGGGGCACCGCGATGGCCAGGGGGTTGTTGCCCAGCACCCGCTGGCGGCCCCCCCACGGCGCAAGACAGGGGCTGGCGTTGGTCATGGCCACGCCGATGAGCCCCTGCTGTGCCGCCCACCGGGCATAGTAGCCCGCCCGGCCGAAGTGGCCTCCGTTGCGCAGGCTCACCACCGCCACCCCTGTCTGCCGGGCCTTGGCCACACACCGCTCCATGGCCCGCAGGGCCAGCACGGGCCCGACGCCGCTTCCGCCGTCCACCACGGCCGTGGCCGGCGTCTCCTGCACCACGGTCAGGGTGGCCGTGGGCCGCCACGCCCCCCGCTGCAAGGCCGGCACGTACTCCTCCAGGCGGATGAGCCCGTGGGTGTGGACGCCCTCCCGGTCCGCATCCACCAGGATGCCCGCCAGTTCCCCGGCCAGGCCGCCCTCCATGCCCGCTGCCTGAAAGACCGCGGCCGCCCAGCGGGACAGCTCCTGTGGGTCAAACCAGCATCCCAAGGGAGCGCGCCCCTACCGCGCCGCCGCCAGCTGCGGCTGCAACACCGACGCCGGCACCCGGACCCAGCCCTCCATCAGGCGCCGGGCCGTCCGGCCCACCACAGCCTTCACCGCGGTCCACTGGCCGTTGTCCTGGCGCACCGAAGCACCCACCTTGATGACCCCCGCGGGATGCCCGATGCGCACCTCCTCGGGCACGGCCAGGCGGGCCAGCTGGTTCACCACCGTTCCCGGCAGCACGGCGGCCATGGCGGTGGCGATGGCGCCGGTGACGGCGTAGGCCCGGTGGAGTTTCCCCATGGACATGATGCGGGAGACCACGTCCACCTGGTCCTCCTCCACCCGGCTGCCCTTCTGGGTGGTATACGCCTGAGGCCGGGTAACGAAAGCGATCTTGGGGGTGGCAGGCCGGTTGCGGGTGGCCTCCTCGGGCGACCTGGCCAAGCCCATGGCCACCGCCGCGTGGGCCCGGATCAGTTCCAGCCGCCGCAAAAGCTCCGGATTGCCGTCCACCTGGTCGCCCAGTTCCGTCCCCGCAAGCCCCAGCACCTCGGCCGGCACGAAGACCGCGGGGTTGGCCGCATCCACCATGCTCACCGGCACCCGACCCAGGCCGGGGATGTCCAGTTCGTCCACCACCCGGCCCGTGGGCAGAAGCTTGCCGGTGTTGGAGCCGCCCGGCTCGTAGAACTCCAGGCGGATCTCCGCGCCGGGCGTGGGGATGCCGTCGATGGTGTAGTCCCCTTCCACCTCCGGCAGGCCGTCCCGGGTGGGCACGTGGGCCACGATGAGCTTCTGGGTGTTCACCTGCCAGATGCGCACCACGGTGACGGGGTCCGTGCCCTTCACCATCCCTTCTTCGATGGCGAAGGGCCCCACCGCCGACGACAAGTTGCCGCAGTTGCCGGTGTAGTCGATGAGGGGCCGATCGATGCTCACCTGGCCGAACAGGTAGTCCACGTCGCAGCCCGGCCGCGTGGAGGGCGAGATGATGCACACCTTGCTGGTGGTGGAGGTGGCTCCACCCAGACCGTCGATCTGCCGGCCGTAGGGGTCCGGGCTGCCGAAGGCCCGCAGGATCACCCGATCCCGCACCTCGGGGTCCGACGGCAGCACATCCCCCCGGAAGAAGACCCCCTTGCTGGTGCCTCCCCGCATGATGACCGCGGGAATGCGCAGCTGCTCCAACGCCGCTCCCCCCATCCGCGCCTTCATCTCACCGCCAGGAAGGCCTGGAAGATCTCCACCCCGGACTTCAGGCCGAACGCGCCCACGGCGGCCAGCCCCAGCGCCGCCACCCAGCGCCAGCCTCCGGGTAGGTAGCCGCCTTCGTCGAGCAGCCGGTACACCCCTGCCAGCCCGTGCACCAGCGCCCCCACCAGCAGCCCCAGGTCCACCACCCACCACCACAGGCTGGCCGCCAGGCGCTGCTGCACCGACGCGGCCCGCAAGCCGCCCGGCGGCACCAGGTAGTGCTCCGCCACCAGGTGAGCCAGCACCAGCACCACCAGTGCCGCCCCGCTCACGTACAGGGCCAGCCACAGCCCGAACCCCACCGGCCGGCGGGCCCGGCCTGCCCGCAGGGGCTCATGCACCACGCGGCCCACCGCCTGGGTGGCCTGACCCACCGGCGCCGCACCCGCCGCCCGACCTGCGCCTTCCTGCATCCGCCGGCCTCCTTCCCGTCACCCTGCCGCCCCGTCACCCTGCCGCTGGCGCCCGCCCGTCCGCCCGGCCCCTCAGCGCAAGAACCACCGCACGCTGGCCGCCCCCACCACCAGCGGCACCACCACCACGGCCCACGCCAGCGCGGGGCTGCGCCGGAAAGGGGTCAGGTGCAGCAGGATGAGCCGGATTCCGTTGAGGGTGTGAAAGAGCACGGCCACCACCAGCACCAGCTCCAGCAGGCGCACCACGGGGTTGTTGAAGGCGGCCATGACCGCATCGAAGCTCTGGGCGCCCGCCAGCACGCTGGACAGCGTGTGCAAATGCACAAACAGGTACACCACCAGGGCCACCCCGGTCACCCGGTGCAGCAGGTGCAGGTAGCCTTCCAGGGCCACCCGCTCTCCCCGCACGGAACGCCGCAAAAGCCGCACAAAGCCCCCGCGGCGCACCACCTGCGAGCTTGTTGCCCGCTCCCCGTGAACCACCCGTGCTCCCCCCTGCTCGCCGCCTGCCCGCCTGCCTGCCCCTCAATGGCGCGCCGCGCCGGCCGTGGACGCCGCCGCAGCCCCTCGGCGCCACCACCGCCAGCGCCGACGCATGCTCTGCATGCGAAGCTCGTCGATGACCGCCACCGGACTCAGCCCCACCGGGCAGGCGTTCTGGCACTCGGCGCAGTTGACGCAAAGGGCCAGGCCCTGCTCCCACGCCTGGCGCAGCCGATCCACCCCGTCCAGGGGGTGCTCGTGGGCCCGCGCGATCTGCAGCATCCACATGGGGCCACAGAAGGCGGCCTGGTCATGGGGCGAGGCCGGACAGCTGTCCAGGCAGGAGTAGCACTCGATGCAGCGGGTGTAGATGGCCCCGTAGCGGTGCACCACCGCCG
>DATCLL010000054.1:0-9376 GCA_036563935.1 Limnochordales bacterium
AAGCGCTCCACCGTCGCCCCGGCCTGCTGCGCTGCGGGATTGCCGGATATGAACGGGTCGATGAGGATGCTCCCCCCACTGCCTGCCAGCTCCACAAAGGCATGCCCCCAGAACGTGACCCGCATGGGCCGGACCTCCTTCCTGCCTGTTGCCTGCCACAGGGGCGGGCTTGCGCCCGCCCCCGCTCACGCGCCCCTCCGGCAGCGCCCCGGAGACCGCGCCCCGGGGAACTCCGGAAGCTCGCCGTCACGCCCCTTCCTGGATGGCCCGGATGATGGCGTCGGCCATCTCCCGGGTGCCCACGGCGGTGGGGTCGTCCCGGTGGGGCTTCATGTCGTAGGTGACGTAGCGTCCCTCGGCGATGACCTTCGCCACCGCCCGCTCCAGCCGGTCGGCCGCCTCCCGCTCCCCCAGGTAGCGCAGCATCAGCATACCCGACAGGATGAGGGCGGTGGGGTTCACCTTGTTGAGGCCCTTGTACTTGGGCGCCGAGCCGTGGATGGCCTCGAAGACCGCATAGCCGTCGCCGATGTTGGCCCCGGGAGCCACGCCCAGGCCGCCCACCAGCCCCGCCGCCAGGTCCGACAGGATGTCCCCGTACAAATTGGGCAGCACCAGCACGTCGTAGGCCTCGGGACGCTGGACCAGCTGCATGGCCATGGCGTCCACCAGCACCTCTTCGTACTGCACCCGGCCCTCGTACTCCCGGGCCACCTCCCGGGCCACCCGGTAAAACAGCCCGTCGGTGAACTTCAGGATGTTGGCCTTGGTGACCGCGGTCACCTTGCGGCGCCCGTTTTGCACCGCGTAGTCGAAGGCGAACTTCACGATGCGCCGGGTGGCCGTCTCGGAGTTGGCCTTGATGGAGATGGCGGAGTCGGGCCGGATGCGCCCGCCGGACATCTCGATGATGCGCTGCGCCTCCGGGGTGCCCAGGTCAAACTCCACGCCCGCGTACAGGTCCTCGGTGTTCTCCCGCACGATGACCAGGTCCACCTGGTCGTAGCGGGACCGGACGCCCCGGTACAGCTTGCACGGCCGCACGTTGGCGTACAGGTCCAGGGCCTTGCGGATGGCCACGTTCACGCTGCGGAAGCCCGTGCCGATGGGGGTGGTGATGGGACCCTTGAGGGCCACCCGGTTGCGCCGGATGGACTCCAGCACGTGATCCGGCAGCGGCGTGCCGTACTGGGGAATGACGTCGCTGCCGGCATCCACCACCTCCCACTCGATGCCCACCCCCAGGGCGTCGATCACCCTGCGGGCAGCATCGGCCAGCTCGGGCCCCGTGCCGTCTCCGGGAATCAACGTCACACGGTGTTTCAACGCTATGCCCCTCCCCATGGTGACGGTCTGGGTTGTGCGGCGCATGCCTGGGTGTACCGAACCCCTTGGACGTTACGCCAGCCAGCTCCGAATGCCTTCCCGGAAGGCGCGGCGCTGCACCCCGAAGTCCCGGTAGAACTCCTCGGCCGGCGCGGCGCTGCCCATCCGCAGCATCTCCAGCTGCTGCGCGGTGATGGGAAAACCCGGGAGATACTGTGCCCACCGCACCATCCACCGAACCAGTCCCATGGGCACGGGCAGCAGGCGCACCCGCCGGCCCAGCGCCCGGCCCACCTCCTCCACCAGCTCCCGGTACGTGAGCGCCTGCGGGCCCGTCACCGCATACACCCGCACACCCGCCGTCCCGGGCATCCGCCCCACGGCGGCCATGGCCACCGCCTGTGCCACCACGTCCACCGCCACCGGCTGCAGGGGCATGGAACCGTCCCCGAAGAGGGGAAAGACGGGCGCAAGGCGCACCACCCGGGCCAGCAGGCTCACGAACCCGTCACCCGGCCCGTAGATGACCGAGGGGCGGAAGATGACCAGCTCCCGGAAGCCTGCCTGCTGCGCCGCCAGCTCCGCCAGGCCCTTGGTGCGGAAGTAGGGCAGCGGCGAGGCCGGGTCGGCGCCCAGCGCGCTCATGAGCACCATGCGCTCCACCCCCGCCCGCCGGGCAGCCTCCACCACGGCCCGCGTGCCTTCCTGCACCACCCGCTGGAAGGTCTGGCCCCGCCGGGGGTGCTCGCGGATGATGCCCACCAGGTGCACCACCGCCTCGGCCCCGGACACCAGCTGCGCCAGCGCCTCGGGCTGGGCCAGGTGGCCGTGCACCACCTGCCCCCCGCGGGCGAGCACCTGCTCCACCACCGGGCGGGCTCTGGCCGCCACGGCACCCGGCGGGGTGCGGCAGAGCAGGCGGACCCGAACCGGCGGGTCATGCTGCTCCAGCAGGGCCTGCACCACGTGCCGGCCCACGAAGCCCGTCCCGCCCGTCACGGCCACGGCGACGAACCGGCTCACGCCGTCCTCTCCTCCAGGGACCGCCAGCCCGGCGCCCCGGCCCGCAGGAACCCGGCAGCCGGCAGCGAACTGGTGCGCCGTGAACGCAAAAGCCAGCTTCGTGCCCCAGCCTGACCGAGGCCGCCCCGGTTCGCCCGGCCGGGAGAAGCACCGTTGACGGGAACCCTGGTCAACGCCGCCTCCATCGTGGCCGGGGCCAGCCTGGGCCTGGCGCTGCGACGCCGGAGCCTCCCCCGGGCTGCCGACACCGCCATGCACGGCCTGGGACTGGCGGTGCTCCTCATCGGCACCCGCATGGCCCTGGAAGCTTTCGCCGGCAGCGGGCCGCACCCCTCGGTGCTCATGGTGCTGGTCAGCCTGGCCGCCGGCGGGTACCTGGGGGAGCTGTGGCAGCTGGAGCAGGGCCTGGACCGGTTCGGCCGGTGGGTGGAGCAGCGGGTGGCTTCCGCCGCGGGGGGCGAGTTCGCCCGCAGCTTCGTCTCCTCCAGCCTGCTGTTCGTGGTGGGCCCCATGACCGTGGTGGGAAGCCTCAACGACGGGATGTTCGGGGACTGGAGCCTGCTTCTCACCAAGTCCGTCATGGACGGCATCGCCTCGGTGGCCTTCGCCTCCACCATGGGCCCGGGGGTGATGTTGTCGGCGGGGACGGTGCTGGTCTACCAGGGGGCCCTTACCGCCGTGGGCGCCTGGCTGGGGCGGGCCTTCGACCCGCTCACCCTGTCGGCCTGGAGCGCGACGGGAGGCCTTCTGGTGCTGGCCATCGGTCTCAACATGCTGGGAGCCACCCGCCTGCGCACTGCCAACCTGCTCCCCTCCCTGGCCCTGGCCGCCCTTCTGGCCCCGCTGTGGGCCCGGGTAGGGCTTCCCTGAGCCCTGGCGAGTAGACCTACCTCGGGCAGACCTACCTCATCAGCCAGGGCGGCATAACGCCCAGCGCCACCGTCACCAGGGCGCAGGCCCACCCCAGGGCCAGCCAGGCCCGCACTACCGCCGGGCGTGCGGCGCTCAGCCCTGGCGCTCCCTGCGACCCGGCGACCCCTGCGGGCAGCCCGGGCTGCCCGGCCACGCCTACCGCGCCGGCCGCCGGCTCACCCGGCTCACCCAGCGCTCCCTCCCGGCCGGGCCGCAGCGCCCGGTACGCCAGCTTCCAGTACGGATAGGCCAGGATGGCCGTGGAGGCCACCAGGGACAACGCCAGCCCTGTGGCCTGGGCCTGCAGGGCCGAGCGCAGCAGCAGCACCTTGCCCACGAACCCGCCCGTGACGGGCAGGCCCGTCAGCCCCGCCAGGAAGAGGACCATCAGCCACGGGGCGGCCGGGTGGGCCGCCGCCCTGCGGGCCACCTCCTCCACCCCTGCCCGGTTCAGCGGCCCGGCACCTGCCGGCGTGGCCGCCTCGGCCAGGGCTGCCACCGCGAACAGCCCCGTGGTCATGGCCGCGTACGCGGCCAGGTAGACGGCCGCAGCGGTCATGGACTGGGGCGACCTGTCCACCAGCGCCATGAGCAGGTACCCGGCGTTGGCCATCCCCGAATAGGCCATCAGCCTGCGGAAGTCCCGCTGGCGCAGCGCGCCCAGGCTTCCCGCCAGCATGCTGGCCACCGCCAGCCCCCAGAGGGCCGGCAGCACCGCCCCGGGCGCAACCCGCACCACCCGGGCCAGCGCCGCAAAGGCCGCCGCCTTGGTGGCCACAGCCATGAAGGCGGTGACCCCCAGGGTGCCTGCCTGGTACGCGTCCGGAGCCCAAAAGTGAAACGGCACCAGGGCCAGCTTGAAGGCCAGGCCCACCACCACCAGGGCAAACCCGGCCGCAGCCAGCGACCCCCCCGGGCCCGAAGCCGGCACCGGCTCGCGCGGAAAGGCCAGCGTGCCGGTGCTGCCGTAGACCAGCGCGATCCCCAACAGCAACAGGCCCGAGGCGGCCGAACCCAGCACGAAGTACTTGAACGCGCCCTCCTGGGCAGCCCGATCCTCCCGCCGGTATGCCACCAGCACGTACAGGCTTAAGGAGAGAAGCTCCAGGCCCACAAACAGCGCCGGCCAGCTGGTGGAGGAGGCCAGCACCCCCATGCCGCAGGCTGCCAGGAGAACCAGGGCCACGAAGGCGGCCGGCTCGCCGGGGTCCAGCTGGGGCCACGCCAGCACCAGCGCCGCAGCCGCCGCCAGGGCTACCAGGCCGAACACCAGGCGCGTGAAGCCGTCCACGGGGGCCTGACCCGCCAGCCACAAGGACCCCGCCAGCACCACCGCCGCCAGCCCTGCGCATACCGGCAGCACCGTCTGACGGCGCGCCGGCAGGGCAAGCTCCGCCACCAGCACCGCCAGTGCGCCCACGCCCAGCCACAGCGCCGGCCACCCGTGAGGCGGCATCAGGGCGCTCCACCCGGCCACGCCCGCATCACCCCGCGCTCCACGTGCTCCACACGGCCCAGGCCACCACCGCCGCGCCCCCTGCCAGAAGGCCCAGGGCATAGCGCCGCACCGGCCCTGCCTGTGCCCGGCCCAGAAGGGAACTCAGCAGCGCCGCCAGCGCCCCGACACCCCGCACGCTGCCATCGATCCACACTGTCTCCGCCACCCGCTCCAGCCACGCCCCCAGGTGCACCACCGCCTCCACCACCGTGCGCCGGTAGGCCAGGTCCACGTACAGCCCCTCGGCCAGGGCCCGCTGCAGCCCCGCCGGAGCCCGCCACCGCCTGCCGGCAGCTCGCGCGCCGGGCCCGTACAGGTACAGGGCCAGGCAGGCGCCTGCGGCCGCCAGCGCCACCGGAAGCCACCCCACCGCGCCGGCCGCTCCGTGGGCCTCGCCGGCCGGCCCGTGCGCCGCCGTCGTACCGAAGACCGGCTCCAGCATCCGGGGAACCCACCCGGTCCGCCCCGGCACCCAGGCCAGCCCGCCCACCGCGGACAGCACCGCCAGGACCGCCACCGGCACCTCCATGGCCCGGCGCAGCACCGCCGGTTCCTCATGGTGCCCGGCGGCCGTCGCCGCCTGCTGGACACCCCTGGAACCGCCCGGCCCGCGCCCGGGCCCCAGGAAGGCCAGCGCCAGCAAGCGGAAGCTGTAAAAGCCCGTCAGGCCGGCAGCCAGGGTACCGGCAGCCCAAAGCCCGGTCTGGCCCCGGCTCCAGGCCGCCTCCAGCACCGCCTCCTTGCTGAAGTAGCCGGAGAAGGGCGGGATGCCGGCCATGGCCAGGGCACCGGCCCACGTGGCCCAGTAGGCCAGGGGCATGGAACGGGCCAGGCCGCCCATGCGGGTCAGGTCCTGCTCCCCCTGCAGCCGGTGGATGACCAGCCCCGCTGCCAGGAACAGCAGGGCCTTGAAGAACGCCTGGGTGAAGAAGTGAAACAGCCCGGCCATCTGCGCCAGCAGGCCCACGCCCATGAGCATGTAGCCCACCTGGCTCATGGTGGAGTACGCCAGCACCCGCTTGATGTCCGTCTGCCCGCACGCCACCACCGCTCCGAACAGGCAGCTGGCCGCCCCCACCCATGCCACCGCCAGGGAGGCCTGCGGCACCGCCGCGTACAGCGGGTGCATGCGGGCCGTCAGGTACACCCCCGCCGTCACCATGGTGGCGGCGTGGATGAGGGCGCTGACAGGCGTGGGGCCCGCCATCGCGTCGGGAAGCCACACGTGCAGGGGCAGCTGGGCCGACTTGGCCGCCGCCGCCCACAGCAGCAACAGCCCTGCCGCCACCGCCACTTCCCGGGAAAGCCCTCCCGCCCGCTCAGCCAGCTCCGCGAAGCGCAGGGTGCCTGCGGCGCCCCACAGCATGCCGCTGGCCAGCACAATGCCCACTTCCCCCGTCAGGGTCACCAGGAAGGCTTTCATGGAGGCCGCCCGGGCGTCCGGCCGGTGGTGCCAGAACCCGATGAGCAGGTACGAGGCCAAGCCCACGTTGGCCCAGCCCAATAGCATCCCCATCAGCCCGTCGGCCAGCACCAGCAGCAGCATGGCGAACAGGAAGTAGGTGAGCTCGGCGAAGTAGCGGGCAAACCCGGGATCGCCGGCCATGTAGCCCACCGAGTAGACGTGGATGAGAAAGCCCACCCCGGTGACGATGAGGGCAAACCACAGCGACAGCCCGTCGCCCTGAAGCCCCACCCCCAGCCCCGGGGCCTGGGAGCCGGGCTGCCACCACCACCCGGCCGGCGCCAGCCGCAGCAGGCCCCCGGACAGGTAGACGGCCACCGCCCCGGCCACGGCCGCCGCCGCCACCCCCACGGCCGTCACCGCCGTCCACGCCACCGCCCGGGCGGAAAGCCGCCTGCCGAACGCCGCCAGGATCAGGCTGGCGGCCAGCGGCGCCGCCGGCGCCACCGCCAGGAGCCATCCCCATTGCCCGGCCTGCTGGCCATGCATGGACCCCTGCTCACCTAGCCCTTCAGTTCCTGCACGTCATCCACGTCCGCCCGCGGCCGGGGCCGGAAGATGAGCACCACCAGGGCAAGCCCGATGGCCACCTCCGCGGCCGCCACCGTGATGGCGAAAAAGGCCATCACCTGGCCACCCATGTCCCCTATCCTGCGGGCGAAGGCCACCAGCGCCAGGTTGGCCGCGCCCCACATGAGCTCGATGCACATGAGCATGGCCAGGGGCGACCTCCGCACCGCCAGGCCGCCGGCACCGATGGCGAAGAGGACCAGGGCCACCGCCAGGTACGCCTGGATGGGCACGGCCACGCCGGGCACCGCCACCCCGCTCACGCCCGTCCACCTCCGGCCGCCCTACCCCCGGCCGCCACCCCCGCCGGCTCCGGCTCGGGCCTGTGCCGGGCCTGCGGCGGGGCCGAAGCCGGCCTGCCGTCGTCGGCGGCTTCGCCGGCTCCCGCCGCCCGGGCCGCCGCCGGATGCGCAAGCTGGACTGCCCGCCGGCCCACCAGCACCATCACGCCCACACAGGCCACCAGCAGCACCAGGCCCACCAGCTCCAGCTCGTACGGATACTGCCTCAAAAGCGCCCGGCCGAAGGCCTGCACGCTGCCGAATCCCCGGGGAAGCCCCGCCGCCGCAGCCGGCAGAAGACCCGCTGCCCCTGCGCCCGGCCCGCCTGCCGGCGCCGGGCCTGCAGGTACCTGCAGCGTCCGCCCCGCGGCGGCCAGCAGCACGCCCAGCAGCGCCGCCGCAGCCGCCATGGCCAGGGAGCCCTGGTAGGCCAGCCGATCCCGGGGTCCCTCCACCGGCTGCGCACGGGCCGTGAGCAGCGAGATGACGAACAAGAACAGCACCAGCACGGCACCCGCGTACACGATGATCTGGCTTACCGCCAGGAACTCCGCCTCCAGCGTCAGGAACAGCGCGCCCAGCCCCACGAAGTTCACCAGGAGGGCCAGCACCCCGTGAACGGGCGTGCGGGCGGCCACCACGCCCAGCGCGCCCGCCACCGCCACCACGGCGAAGACGAAGAAGACGCCGATCATCGGCCACCCACCGGCGTGCGGCCCTGGAAGGGCGGGTAGACGTTGGCCGGAACTGCCGCCTGCCCCGGCTGGGAGCTCACCAGTAGCTCCCTCTGGTACACCAGCGCCTCCCGGGAGAAGGCCGCCATCTCAAACTCCTGGGTGAGGTGCAGCGCCCCCGTGGGGCACGCCTCCTCGCACAGGCCGCAGAAGATGCAGCGCAGCATGTCGATCTGGAAGCGGAAGGCGTACCGCTCTCCCGGCGAGTGGGGCCGGGCAGGGTCGTTCTCCGCCGCGTACACGGTGATGGCGTTGGCCGGGCAGGCCACCTGGCACAGCTCGCAGCCCACGCACATCTCCAGGCCGTTTTCGTAGCGCCGCAGCTCGTGCTTGCCCCGGAAGCGGGCGCTGCGGGCCTTGCGGCGCTCCGGATAGGGGATGGTCACCTTCCGGTCCACCAGGATCCGCAGGGTGCGGCGCAGCCCCCTGGCCAGGCCTACCAGGCTGGACATGGATCGTGGCACCCCTTTCCCGTTCGCCCGCTTCTCACCCGCGCAGGGCCACCCACGCAGCGTACACCACCAGATGGGCCACCGACGCCGGCAAAAGCACCTTCCAGCCCAGGCTCATCAGCTGGTCGTAGCGCAGCCGGGGCAGGGTGGCCCGCACCCATATGAAGACAAACAGCACCGCGGCCACCTTCCCCACGAACCACAGCGGGCCCGCCGCCCCGCCGGGGCCCAGCCAGCCGCCCAGGTACAGCAGGGTGATGAGGCTGGCCTGGGTGATGAGGTTCACGTACTCCGCCATGACGAACATGGCCATGCGGATGCCGCTGTACTCGGTGTGGTAGCCGGCCACCAGCTCCGTCTCCGCCTCGGGCAGGTCGAAGGGCACCCGGTTCACCTCGGCCGTGGCGCTCACCAGGTACAGCAAGAACCCCACCGGCTGCACCAGCGCGAAGGGAAGGGCCCGCTGGGCCTCCACGATGTCCGCCAGGCGCACGGAGCCCGCCACGGCCAGCACCGAAAGCAAATTCATGGCCATGGCGATCTCGTAGCTGATGAGCTGGGCGCTGGAGCGCAGGCTGCCCAGCAGCGCGTACTTGCTCTGGGAGGCCCACCCGCCCAGGGAGATCCCGTACACTCCCAACGAGGTGAAGGCCAGAAGCACCAACACCCCCGCGCCGGGGTCCGCCATGCTGAGGGGGATGCGCCAGGGGCCCAGGGCCAGCTCGGGCCCCACGGGGATGACCGCGTACGCCGCCAGAGCCGTAAACAGGCTCAGCGCCGGCGCCAGCAGGAACACCGGCCGGTCCGCCTCCTGCGGCACGATGTCCTCCTTCAGGATGCTCTTCACCCCGTCGGCCACGGGCTGCAGCAGGCCCCACGGGCCCACCCGGTTGGGGCCCACCCGGCGGTGGAAGTACCCCAGCACCTTGCGCTCCAGCAGCATCAGGTAGGCAAAGGCGCCCAGCAGCAGGCCCACCAAGAGCACCGAGCGGACCGCTACCCCGAGCCCCCACCGCACCAGCTCCACGGCTAGCGCCTCGCCCCTTCCGCCACCCGGGCCTCCAGCCGGCAGGCCGGTGCGGAATCCCACCACGCCACCAGGCGGTGGCCGCCCC